>PMQB01000681.1 GCA_003169195.1 Bryobacterales bacterium | reverse complement strand
GTTCGTAATCCGCCGCCGGAGCTTTGGCATCGACGGCAAGGATGATGATGAAGGCGGCAAAGCCTGCCGTAAGCCACCAGTTTTGGCGCAAATTTTTCATGGATTAAGGGAGGATTGGTGTGAATGAGACTAATGCCCGGCGGGGAATTGTCCATCCGATTTCAATAAATGACCGACTATGCTCGCCAATTTCCCGGGAGCGTGCTACATTCTCCCCGTGACCCAGTTCCTCGGNNCAAAATCGTGTGTTTTTATCTCTTCAGTTTGGCACAACTTGCGCTCATCGATGTAGTGCGGTCCAAAAATAAAACGAAATTTGACAGGTTTTTACATTTCCAGCATGATTAATTTGTATGCAGCGGGAAAAGCATTCATCTGAAAAAGGGACCGTAGCGGCAGGGATTCCTGTTCGCATCGCTTTGGTGGATGACGACCAAAGCGTCCACCAAGCCATGCACTGCCTATTCCGCGAACTGGCCAAGGATTGGAAGTTGGTCAGTTATTTGGATGGTCATCAAGCCCTGCAATCCATGCGTTCGGCGCAACCTCACGCCATTCTGATGGACATTCTGATGCCGGGTATTTCGGGGATTGAATGCACCAGCAAGCTGAAGGTGCTTTATCCGAATGTACCCATTGTCATGTTTTCCGCCCGTACGGACGCCGAGGCGGTCATAAATTCCATGATGGCCGGAGCCTGTGGTTACCTGACGAAGCCTGCGGCCGCCAACAAGATCCTGCTGGCGTTGAAGAAGGCCATCGATGGTTCCATGGTCCTCTGTCAGACGGCCGAAAAAGCAATGCTGGACGGCTTGCATACCATGGGCCGAAGCTCGACCGTCACGCGTCTAACCCATCGGGAACAGGATATCATGGGCTGTCTTTGCCGTCGCCTGGCCAACAAGGAAATCGCGGAATCCCTGGGCATTTCCACCGCCACGGTTCACGCGCACCTTTCCAAAATCTTTAAAAAACTCAATGCCCACAGCCGCGCCGAGGCGATTCGCAAATATCTCGGCGAACGTAAAGCCCTTTCGGTCAAAGCAAAACAATAGACGTTTTTTAGACCTTTTATGGTTTTGCATTCGCGCCAAAAAAGTTCAATCCTAGTCATATAAAGAAACATTTGAACGACCCGGTGATCGCGCCAGACTTTCAATTGTTTTCTTATCGGATGCTTGAATAACTGATAACCGAAAGTTGCGGTAAATTGGAAGTCTCAGTTTTCCAGTATCGATAAGCTTGATCTTTGTAGGTTACTTTCGGAATAACGGTGAACCTGGTAACTCGGATTAAATCTTGGCAACCCGTTACTGTAAGCAGCTCCTGTATTCCCCGGCCCATGGCCAAAAACTGGCGGTCGGGGTGCCGGCAGGAATGCGATGGCACCAGGATGGGTTACTTCTCCGTTGCAATATTTTTTGGATTTCCTGCTGGGTGACGCAGGGTGGGCTTGGCCGGCCGAATAGGACGGCCACTTTGGGATCACGTTTGGGTTGGGTTGGGCAGCACAGGGTGAGTGTCTTCGCTTAGGGCTAGGGCTAGGGTCTAGATTATGATCGGTTCTATTCTTTTTGGCTGGGATTAAGGGCTGGGCGCGCCATGGAATTGGAACAGACATTGGGTTGCGAAGATGTTCGGGAAAAGGGCAGGGTCGGCTGTTTGCTGACGGCCAGGGATAAATCGTGATTTGAAAGGGCTGGGAGCGAGTCTAGGTCGGCATGCGGGGTGCAAGGGTGGCTGCCGAAATCATAGCGGGTAGCGTCATCCAGCAGGTTTTACCTGCTGTTGCGGCGGCGGATGGACTTCGGTTGGTGGTTGGTGGGTGTTCTTCTTTCGATTTGCTTCGTTTTTGCCGCCCGGACGGCGAATGAGCTTGCGTTTGACCCTGTTTCATGCGAATAAACTCGCGCTCAATGCAGTTGGATTTTCGGCCTGATATACGGTCCGTCGTTCAATGCAAAAAGTGCCGCAGTATCGCGTGTGGAGAGGTGGCAGAGTGGTTTAACGCGCACGCCTGGAAAGCGTGAATACTCAAAAGGTATCGGGGGTTCGAATCCCCCCCTCTCCGCCAGAAACATCGCATTCACTTTTCCCAGATTTTTGCTTTCCAAAACAAAAGCGGCGCACCTTTATGGATGCGCCGCCTTTGTTTGCTGGTTGAGGCTGTTGCGGCCTCATTGACCCATCGGGTCAGTCTTAAGATTTCTTGGTGAAGACGAGAGTTTCGTCGTCAGCAACTGGATCGAGATGGCTGATCGTCATGGTCATGCTTTGTTTGTCTTCTGAAAGTACGAACTTCCACATGGAGGTAACATCGCCGACAGGGCCATTTTCCTTGCAAGCGTTGAGTGTAGGGCCGTCGTACCAAACGGTGAGTTTGGAGGTATGTCCTTGTTCCGCGATTTCGCAGGCGCGGCCGTTGAGTTTGCTGGTGAATTCCGCAGTTGTCTCTTGCCCATCACTCTTATGGGTTTTCATCGTCATCTTGATGCCATCAGCGACGGCGACGATGGTGAGGCTAACGACGCGACCGTCACTGACATGGCTCTTGGCGGTATCCATTTGCCAGTTGCCATCGAATTTTGGTTGTTGCTGAGCCGTTAGGACTGCTGCGGCGAAGAAGAGGGACGCTACGCACCCTTTGAACGCGGTCATTGCCATTGTTGGTGCTCCTTTGCAAATCAGTTTCAGCCAGTAGCTTGCATTTCGCTACCCACTATGGAAATTGCTTGAAATGCAAGCGAAACTGGCAGGAACGGCGGATGGAGTCGCGGGAGATTGCGTCAATTGGCGCAGAGTCCGGTGATATGGCCGAGCGGCGGTAATTAGCTGGCCATTTTCGAGCTTAAATACTTGTAGCTTTCACGAAGGCTTTCAATGGGATCGCCCGGAGTTTGATCCTGTTCGACGAAATAGTTCTTCACGCCAGAATGTTTCGCAACGGCGAGAATAGCCGGAATGTCAACCGTGCCATTGCCGACTTCTTTGAATGTGGGTTTGGGCACGTTCTCGTTGTATTGGACCGGCGTGCCGCTTGCTTTGTCTTTCAAATGAAGGAGCGCGACGCGGTTGGAGTACTGTTTGAGGAGCGCGACCGGATCGTGTCCAGCTACGCTGACCCAGAACACGTCCATTTCGAGAAACACCAAGCCTTTGTGGGTTTCTTTCATCATCACTTCCAACCCGGTGGTGCCTTGCATGGGTTCGAATTCAAAGGCGTGGTTGTGATAGCAGAGTGTGAGGCCGGCAGCCTTGGCCTTTTCGCCCGCCTTGTTTAGGATATCGGCGAACTTCTTGAACGTATCGAGACCGCCGCGCTGATTGGGCGGGATGTAAGGCAGAACAATATATTGAAACCCGCGCTGTTTGACGTCGGCAATAGCGGCATCGAGCTTCGCGCCACCTTCGAAGAAGATAGCCGTGTCGACATGGACACTTACAGGCTTCAGTTGGGTCTCTTTGAGTGCTGGCCAGATTTCGTTGAGGTTGCCGTAAGTGGCCTCCACTTCGCGATAACCAATGTCTTGAATCGCTTTTAGAACGGCAGCCGGATTGGCGCCAATGGTATTGCGGACGGTGTATAACTGCACGCCCAGATTGGCGGCTGTCAGGGCATCGCGGCCCAACAATACTTTAGCGGCAGGTAGTAGAGCCGCCGACCGAACGACGAAGTTTCGACGGGAAAGATAAGACATGGCTTCTATACTATCGGAAGTCTTGCCCGTTCATTCGGGTATGCCGACTTCGACTTCGTGTTTCTGGAAGAGCCGCATGGCCAGTGTAAGAACGGCTGCTAAGAGCAGAGCGCCGCCGGCGGCCTGCCAAGCATGGGTTTTCACAAACTGCGCGGTTTGCGTGCCGTAATGCATGCCCAGATAGGCCAAGCTGAAATAGCGAATGGCCCGAGCCACGATGACAACGATGGCAAAGTAAAGAACTCTGACTTGCAGGGCGCCTGCGCAAAAAACGGGAATTTTGAGAGGCAAAGGAATGGGCGATAAAGCCGGAACGAAAACTGTAGCCAATCCCCAGCGTTGAAACCAGAGATGCATGCGGGCACCTGTTCCGCTGGCAACGTGACGCATCAACAGAACCTCACCACCTTTGCGCGCAATATAGAACAGCACCAAACTGCCAAGGAGTGAGCCTGCCACTGCTAATACGGCAGCGAAGTAAGCTTGGCCGGGGTTGTTTGTGGCTACAGCGATTAATAGAAGATCTACTCCGCCAATGACCGGGACGCCGGCAGAATCCAAAACGGCTAAGAAGAAAAGACCAAAGGGGCCCCAACCAATCAGAATATTTGCAAAATGCTGCCAAGACAGAGCGATGCTATGAAAGAAAGATTTCAGGTTGTACTCCGACTGTCCAGAATAGCGAACAGGCCTGGTTCATCAAGAACGGGCACATTTAATTCGCGCGCCTTGTCGAGCTTTGAACCGGCGTCTTCGCCTGCCAACAGATAGCTGGTTTTGCTGCTGACGGAACCGACCACCTTGCCGCCAGACTCTTCGATGCGCGCCTTCGCTTCTTCGCGTTTGAGTGTAGGCAGCGTGCCGGTGATGACAAAGATCAAGCCTGCCAGCGGGCCACTCTTTTTCTTAGGCTGCTTTTCGCCGGTGAATTGCAGGCCCGCTTTACGAAGGTTTTCCACTAATTCACGGTTGCGCTTTTCACCAAAAAACTGCGCGATGGATTCTGCCACCTTCGGACCGACTTCGTCCACTTCTTGCAGCGTTTCGAGCGAGGCGTTGGCAATGTGGTCGAGATCTCCAAAGTGGCCCGCGAGCAGTTGCGCCGTGCGCTCGCCAACAAACGGAATACCCAGACCGTTCAATACACGCGGCAACGGTTGCAAACGGCTTTTCTCGATGTTCTTGACGATCTTGGTGGCCGATTTTTCGCCCATCCGCTCCAGCTCGAGCAATTGCGGGACGGTCAGTTTATAGAGATCTGCCACGCTGTGCACGAAACCGCGCGCCAGCAGTTGATCAACAAGAGCGTCACCTAAGCCGTCAATATCCATTACGCCGCGCGCGGAAAAATGCAGCAGCGTCTCACGCAAACGAGCCGGACAACTGGAGTTGACGCAGCGGCTGGCCGCTTCGCCTTCTTCACGCACAATATGTCCGTGGCAGATGGGGCAGTGCTTGGGAATTTGATACGGACGGCGGTGTTGCCCTTGCTCTACGACGCGTACAATTTTTGGAATGACGTCGCCGCTGCGTTCTACTAAAACGGTGTCACCAATCTCAACACCCAGGCGTGCGATTTCGTCTTCGTTGTGTAGCGTGGCGCGGGAGACGGTGACTCCGCCAACGGTAACTGGTTTGAGATGCGCGACGGGGGTGAGCGCACCCGTGCGCCCAACTTGCACTTCGATGTTTTCCAGAACTGTACTGGCTTGACGAGCAGGATATTTGAAGGCGATGGCCCAGCGCGGCGCTTTGGCGGTCCAGCCGAGACGTTCTTGCTGGGGAATGGAATCGATTTTTGCGACAACTCCGTCGGTCTCGTAAGGCAGCGCGTCGCGTTTGCTTTCGGTTTCGCGGATGAACGCCAGCAACTCGTCCAAATCTTTGCATTTACGCCGATGCCTGTTGACCTTGAATCCGGCTGCCACTAGTTGTTCGAGGCTGTCCCAATGGCTCGCGAGCATCGGCTTGCCGTTTTGCAGCAGAAAATAGGCAAAGTAATCGAGGCGGCGGGCGGCGGTCACGCCGGGGTCGAGCGCACGCAACGCACCGGCGGCGGCATTGCGCGGGTTGGCAAATCGCTTGAGCCCTTCCTTTTCCTGTTTTTCGTTGAGTCGATCAAAGGAGCTTCGCTGCATGACAACTTCACCGCGCACTTCAAACTTTTTCGAAAACGTTTTATCGCGCACGCGCAAAGGCAGAGAGCGAATCGTGCGTGCATTGCCGGTAACTTCTTCTCCAATGCGGCCGTCGCCCCGAGTGAGGGCTTGGTTTAGCTGCCCGTCTTCGTATTGTGCGGCCATCGATAAGCCATCGAGCTTCAGTTCAGCGACATATTCGTACGGCTCCCCTTTAAGCAGTGCTTGCACGCGGGTGTCAAACTCGCGGAGTTCCTGTTCATTCAGCGCGTTATCGAGGCTCAGCATCGGCGAACTATGAGCGACTTTGACAAACCCGTCGCGCGGTTGTCCGCCGACGCGCTGGGTAGGGGAATCGGGCGTACGCAGTTCGGGATGCGCGTCTTCCAACGCTTTGAGTTCGCGCATGAGTGCGTCATATTCGGCGTCGGTAATTTCCGGCGCGTCCAAGACGTAGTACTGATATTCGTGATGTTCCAGTTGCTTGCGCAACGCGGCTGCACGTTTGGCCGGGGACTCTTTCATTGCTGAACCTAAAGTGGCTGAACCTATAATGTGAGTTGGAATCTTTTAGCGCAAAACGCGCCGCCATTATTTATAATCCGGTGGCGAGAAAACTCTCACGCAGCCAGCATCTGCTCCAACGTACCATCGATGCGCTCAAACACCAAGGTATAGAAGCGAGTCTGGTAGGCACTACTGGTCCTGGCAGCGCTGGAGCGCAGGCGAAGAAACAAATTGAGGCCGGTTGTGACCTCATTCTGGCTGCGGGTGGAGACGGAACGATTAACGAAGTGGCAGCGGGCATGTTGCACACCGGTGTCCCGCTGGCGATTATTCCCGGCGGTACGGCGAACGTGCTGGCACGCGAGACCCGCATACCGATTGACATGTTGGCGTCGATTCGCGATCTATCGAAAATGGTGCCAACGCGTGTGGCGATTGGGATGCTGCGCATGGGCGGCTTTGAGCAGCGCTCTTTTCTGTGTATGGCGGGTGCCGGCTTGGACGCGGAAATTGTCACGCACGTCAATCTCGACCTGAAAGCGGCACTTGGCAAGCTGGCTTATTATATTGGCGGTTTTTCACAAGTGCTTCGTCCGCTGACTGAGTTCGAAGTCACGGTAGACGGCAAGAGTTATCAAGCGAGCTTCGCGCTCATCAGCCGTGTGAGGAACTACGGCGGTGATTTGGAAATTGCGCGCGGTGCGTCGCTTCTGCGGAATGAATTTCAAGTGGTGCTGTTCCGCGGCACACACAGCTTGCGCTATCTTCCTTACCTGGCTGCGGTTGGATTACGTTTTGCCGAGCGGATGAGCGGCTGCACGTTTGTGTATGGAAGGTCTGTTACCTGCAAGGCTCCGAAAGACCAGGGGATCTTCGCACAAGTGGATGGCGAGTTGGTTGGAAAGCTCCCCATTTCGGCAGAGATTATTCCTGACGCTTTAACGCTGCTGTTGCCTTCTTCGTTTATCTCGAAAGAGCGGTCGGCTGTGGACATTCGAGCTTGCGCTTGACGGCATGGATAATCTAAGCCACTCGCTTGCTGGCTTAGCGCTTTCTCGCGCCGGGCTCAATAGAATTACGCCGCGCGCGACGCTTTTGCTGCTGCTGTCGGCCAATATCCCTGATGTCGACATCCTTGCCCTGGCGAAGGGGCAACTCACGTATCTGGAAATTCACCGCGGCCCCACACATGCATTGTTAGCAATGCCGATCCTGGCTTTAGAGTCTGTACTGATCGTAGCGGCACTTTGCCGCCAGCGCCTGCCTTGGTTTCAAGCCTGGGTTGTGTGTTGTATCGGCGTACTGAGCCATTTGTTGCTGGATTGGACAAACGACTATGGCATTCGTCCGCTCATCCCGTTTTCCATGCAGTGGTTTCACCTGGATCTGAATGCGCTCACGGACGGTCCGATTCTGGCGGCTCTGGGCTTGGCGGCGGTCTGGCCTTGGCTTTCGGGTTTAGTGAGCGGTGAGATTGGCGACGCGAAAAAATCAAGCGGGCAGGGAATCGCCATCGCTGTTTTGCTGTTTTGCATTGCCTACGATGCAGGCCGCTACAATTTGCATAAACGGGCGGTGACTCAATTAGAATCGCGGTTATATTCTGGTGCGCCTCCGCTTGAGGTGGCGGCATTACCAACCGCGGTGAATCCGTTTCGCTGGCGCGGGATTGTGGTTACGAAAGCGGCTTTTCTGGAATTCAATCTCAATACACTGAGCCAATTGAATACCGAGAGTGCCGACTCCTACTTTCGCATTCCCACAACGCAATCCACCGCAAGCGCGCGCAAAACACAACAATTTTCCTACTTTTTGTATTTCTCACGATTCCCCGTTTGGTCAGTGCAGCCAGTGGCGCTGAATGACGGATCAGGGAAGCGGATTGAGTTGACCGACCTTCGCTTTGGTCAGCCGGGGCAGGGCGGCTTTCACTGCGTGGCCGTCGAAAACGAAGCGGGCGGCATTCTCGGTTCGTGGTTCACGTATGGGGACGGATCGTCTCTCGGGTGGACCGACCCGCGGTCGAAACACTAGTCGAGCATGTTATCGCGCTGCCAAGCTTTCGCTGACAATACTGCGGCTCACCTGAGCGGGGTCTACTTCATATGAGCCGCTTTGTACTGCAGACATCACCTGCACAAGTTGGCTGCGCATGGTGGAAGCGCCCTTTTTCAGACTATTCAGCACGCCACTCAGTTTTGTAAGCTGCAAGTCATCTTGCGGCGCACTAGCTTGTGACGTCTGAGCAGAACTCGTCGTATCAGTGTTTGATCTTAGTTTTGTCCCAGCCTGCCGTGGTTCTGATAAGTATTCGGGCAGGTTCGTGGTATTGATTTGGCCCATAAGGCAAATTCCCTTGTTGTTGTTGATTGCTGTTTTTGCAACCCTGCATGAAGGTCTTATCGGTTATAGATTCGCGAAGCAACGCGAAAAGTATTTTCATGCGCATCTACCGTGAGTTCGATGGGGTCGGAGTATCCGCCTCCTAAGGTGATGGCTATGGGTATCCCGCACTGATATGCACCGGCGATCACCAACTCATCTCGCCGTCTTAGGCCCGCCGCCGTAAGCGCTAAGCGACCGAGGCGATCACTCTTTAGACCGTCCACTCCCGATTGATAAAGAATCAACTCCGGTGCAAAGCGCCAAATCTGTTCAAGCGCGTCCTCAACCAACCGGAGGTAGGCCTCATCTTCGGTTTGATCTTCCAATTCCACGTCGAGTCGGCTTTGCTGTTTACGAAAAGGGAAGTTCTTCCGGCCATGAACAGACAATGTGAAAACGGCGGGATCTTCGAAAAAGAGAGCGGCGGTGCCATCGCCTTGATGGACGTCCAAATCCACCACTGCAATGCGCCGGAGACCATGGCGCATGCGCAGATCTTCGATGGCGATGGCCAAATCGTTGAACACACAGAAGCCTGATCCTTCGGCGCGAAAGGCATGATGTGTGCCGCCGGCCAAAGTTCCGCCTACGCCAGTGGCCATTGCCTGATGGGCGGCTTGCAATGTGCTGCCTGCGCTGGCCAAAGTTCGCCGGACGAGTTCGGGCGACCACGGGAAGCCAATGCGGCGCATGACATTAGGCGCCAGACTGCCGTTCAAGAAGCCGTCGGCGTATTCGGTTGAGTGCACTCGCAGCACCTCCTCGCGAGTGGCCAATGGCGCCTGCTGGAGTTCGATGCTGGCGTCACCCGTGAACCGTTCGCGTAATAATCGATATTTGGCTAGCGGGAACTTGTGCCCGGGCGGCAGCGGAAAATGATGCTGATCGCAGTAGAAGAGGTTGAGTTTCAAGTGATTTGCGGGGTGACGTTCGACCTATCCTAAGGATA
>PMQB01000105.1 GCA_003169195.1 Bryobacterales bacterium | reverse complement strand
CGCGGTGTCCCGCTCATCATTCTGGCCGGCAAGGAATATGGCTCCGGTTCTTCGCGCGACTGGGCCGCCAAGGGTACGTTGTTGCTCGGTGTCCGCGCCGTCATTGCCGAAAGCTTCGAACGCATCCATCGTTCCAACTTGGTCCAGATGGGTGTGATGCCGTTACAATTTCTTGAAGGGCAGGGCCGCGAGACACTCGGTCTCACTGGAGAAGAAAGCTTCGACATCATCGGCATCGCCGCCGCGATGTCGGGCACCGCTCCCACTGTCAAAGTCATCAGCACCGGTCTCGATGGCGGCCGCCGCGAGTTCACGGTGCGGGCTCGCATCGACACCCCGCAGGAAGCCGAGTACTACCGCAACGGCGGAATTCTTCCCTATGTTCTTCGCCAGCTGGTTGCCGCAGGAGGCGCCACTACCTAGCCGATGGCGAAAACTCGTCCGCCTCTGTTAGTATCAGCGGCGATCATTTTTAGTAACGGGCAAGTGCTGTTAGGTCAGCGCCGCAAAGGAGATCGCCATCCCTATAAGTGGGAGTTTCCCGGCGGCAAAGTGGAGCACGGCGAATCTCCGCGTCAGGCGCTCGTGCGCGAGCTTCGAGAAGAATTACAGATTGAGGCTAAGATTGGCGTCGAACTCGCACGCTATGAACATGACTACCCCAGCGGTAGCCGTGTTCATTTGCTCTTCTTTGTTGTAAAGGAATACAGCGGCCAACCGGAAGCTCGCGTCTTTGAGCAAATCTCATGGGTCGACCTGGCTGCACTGCCGACCATCGATTTCCTTGAAGGCGATATCGATTTCGTCAAGCGCTTGGCGCGCGGCGATTTCAGCAAACAACTCGGCACTTAGTCCAGATCAAATGGCCGCTTCGGCGCGGCGCCGGACTTGTCTTCCTTTGCCTGCTTCAACAGCTCGTCGAACTTCTTTTCTCGCACCTTGTCGGCGGTTAGATGCGACGCGAAGCTCTTCTCGAAGATGTCATTGCGCCGGGCTGCTTCGCCCTTCAGGTTCTGCACTGCCGCGTGCAAATCTTCGATCGGCGGCTTCTTTTCCACCGCCTGGTGGTGAAGCACGATTTGTAGCTCCGGATCGATCTGAAGCATTGCCTCGCAACAGGGGCATTTGACTTCAAAGGTTAGACTGTTCGACTTCGCCATACCCGAATCGTATCGCAATCTTGTTATCCTTCGACTAACGTCTGCATGCAAACCCTCCTGGCGTGGCTCACGCAGCACGGCTATTCCGGTCTGTTCTTTCTATTGATGCTCGGTATTTTGGGCTTGCCTGTACCTGACGAAACGCTGCTGGTCTTCTGCGGCTATCTGATTTACAAGGGGCAATTGCTGGCGCTGCCCGCTTTCGTTTCTGGTTTCGCCGGTAGCATGTGCGGCATCACGCTGAGCTATTTCCTTGGGCTGAAGTTCAGCCGCGAGGTGATTTTTCGTTACGGCAAATACCTGCGCCTCACGCCGAAGCATGTGGACGATGTGACCCGTTGGTTTTATCGTTTTGGATTGTGGTTGCTCAGCGTCGGCTATTTCATTCCTGGCGTGCGACATTTTACCGCGCTGGTGGCCGGCATGTCGCAACTCAGTGTGCGCCGCTTTGCTGCTTTCGCCTATCCAGGCGCGGCGGTTTGGGTTGCGACGTTCTTGACTTTGGGTTATCTATTTGGCGACGGTTGGGAGCATACATCCGAACTCGTCCACCGCTATTCGCTCATCGGCGCGGGAGTCGCGGCAACTGCCGTTGCCCTCTTCTGGTTCGTCCGCCGCTTTTTATTTGCAAGCCATCGGAGTGGTCACCGCTAACCATTGGCCCCAATCGTGACCGTTATCAGTGCCCACGAAACGCAGATGCTTTACATTGGGAGGCACAGGTACACGCCACAGAGACCAAAACGTGTCCCCGTCTCTAAACGGAAAATCCGCCAGGACTGCGCCCGTATCTGCATCGACAAGTTGTGACGACAGGCCACCCACTTTGGGTCCGTGCAAAAGCGGCAAAACAACGCAGGCGTTCGCGGGTGTAGCGAATTCTCCTGTGATCCGTCCAACGTTCGCATCCGACCCGTGCCAAGAACTGTACGCGGGGTTATCGGAGTGCCATCCATACAGTGGTAGCACTGGTATTCCATCTGGCGCCCACCCCTTGTCAACATGCCAAACAATATCTTTGACCGGAACGCCGCCATCGGTTCGAGAGGCAGATTCAAAACTCGGAACTGTGACAACTCCATCAATCTGCGCTATTCCGTGGCGCGTCACTGCGTACACCGAAATTATTTTGCTTGGTATTTCCGAATTGACAAACGCCACCCACGATTCCTGTTCCGGTGTCCTGGAAGTATGCAGGTCCCGCGGAAATCCGGCTGCCGGTCGCCGGCCAAATCCAACGACCTTGCCTTGCTCGTTCGCCAAAACAATGCGCGGGTATGGGTCTCGAATGTCATCCGAGTTGACCCAGCCCACAACTTCCAGTCCGTGCTCTACAGGGTTTGCGTAAACGATCTGGCCGGCCAATTTTTGCTCCTGCTTTGCGCCAAATTGTGCCAGATCGCCGCCCAGCCATTTCCAGCGCTGCCGACCAAAGATCGCCAGCTTTTGCCCTTTGAGTTCGGGCAGAAATTTGTCCACAAACTCTGGCGAAGGAAAAATTCGCTGCACAAGTTCCTCATCAGTCAATCCCGCTTCTATGCTCAACGCGGCAAGCTGATAACTGGCGAATTCGTCTGAGCCGTACTGCTGCCAGCTCCGCAATTTGTATGTACCCAGCAGAATGAACAAAGAAAACAGAACCGCTAGGTTTCGGGTGGAAAACCAGCGCCATTGCAGCCGCGCACTCATCCAAAAACACAGGAGAATGACTGCTCCCCAACTCATAAAAGGAACTGTCAGATAGCGATTGACCCGAGCGGCCCTTAGCTCCACATCTGCCAGATCCATCCGTCCCGTCGCCGTGATGAAAATGGTGATGAGAGTGAATAGATAATAGCCCGCCAAAACAACCACCGGGCGCGTCCGTGAAAGATTCGAACGCCAGGCCAACACCAGCAAAACAACCATGAGCCCGAAATTCGCCAGGCCGACGGCAATACCAAATCCGACGGATTTCATGGCGCTAAACGGCATGCCGAGATAGGTGGCGGCAAAACGAACGAAGAAGGCAGGATGTTCAAAGATCGCTTTGATGTTCGCATTCCCGCTTAACGTGTAGCCAATGAAATACAGGCCCACGAACAGCGCTGCGGCAATCATAAGCACCACGAAAAATTGCTTTGACAGACGAACCAACAAAGCAATCGCCAACAGCAGAGGCCAGAGAAGCAGCGCATTGGCAGAAGAATAAGTGGCAACGACGGCGGCAATAATCGTAGCTGCAAGATATCTTCGGTCGGCGGTTTCGGCAGTTCGCTTCAAAAAAAACAACGAGACCGCGACGCCGAGTTGCATCATCGGCCATTGCAACAAAAACGGTTGTGCCAAGGCGAGCGCCGATCCTTGCCAGAACGTCAAGATAGCCGCAATGGTAAGGGCGTACACTCGATTTTCAAAGCTGGTTTTTCTGTCCCCCGCGACAAGAAACGCCAAAACACCAAAGGTCAGCGCATAACAAACGAAACTGCAGACCAGTGTCAAGATCATCCGGCCGTGCGCCACCAGCATGTCCAGAGCGAAAACTATTTCAGGAAAGATAATGCGATGTTCGTTGTGCTGTTTCCAAAAGATGCCCCAATGCAGCGTTTGATAGTCGTGCAGGTTTTCAGGAACCCGCCAGTAATCCTGCACCGGAATGGGCACATAATAAGAGGCGATTTGCTGCAGCGTTTCGTAGAGATTGTAGCCGAGCCAAGCGCAAAGAAAATAGGTAAAAGCCAGTCCGGCAAGCCGAGGCAATGCGATGCGTAAATCATGCCAGCGGTCATGCTCTAGAAGAGAAACTGGCTGCGGACTTTCCCTCTGATTTGTTTTCATCTAAAGCTGGATCAACGCCACAACCCTTATACAATACCCGATGCCCGACGTGTTGAGTTGTTCCGTTGGGGCGTGCTGCTAAAATACGAAAAGCTCGGTTTGAATGCGGGAGTAACTCAATGGTAGAGTCACAGCCTTCCAAGCTGTTGGTTGCGGGTCCGATTCCCGTCTCCCGCTCCATCTTTTCAACAACTTTGCAAAGATTTTACTTCTCTGCCAGACATGCTTCTAACGCCTGGCGAGTGGGGTTCCCGCTTCGCGAATAATCAAATGGGCCCGGTTGGTTGGGTCCACGAAAAGCGAAGGTGAATGTCTGGTAAATAGGCGTCATCACCCCGCCCAGGTGATCGGCGGGAGATTGGCCTGCATGAATAGCTCGCGTGCGAAAGTAGCGGTCCGGCCACATACCATGGCAAGACTTTCGAGAGATCCGTTAATTAAAGCCTATCGCCCTGCCCGCTAGCCCTACGCCGAGCCACAAAAGGAGGGACACTGTACCCGCCCACTTTTCGAAGCCTCCGCTCACGCGTTGTTGCACGAAAAAATAAAAAGCAACCGCCAACATTAAGAAGAGCATTTTCGCGCGGAAGGCCGGATTGTAATAGCACTTGATCGGTTCTTCCGACAACAGCAGAATGCCGCTGATAGCGCTGGTAACAAGGCCCCCAAGGAGGAAGGGATTGAGTTGCTCAGCCAACTTACTAGCCGTTTGACCCTTCAAACCTAGACCGAAGATCCGCAAATCAACCATCAGTATCACGCCACCCAAAACGGTAATAGAGAGCGGCGTGTGGCAGAGCCACTGAAAGATCGGTAAGAGGTCCATAATGATTTACTTTTGGAAGAAGGCGATGGCGCGCCCTGCGCGAATGATGCCCACCCACAGCGCTAACGAGGAAGCGGCCGCCACACGCGCTCGCAGCGGTGTCACCGCCCGCACATTCCATTCGCTGACTCGGCACTAACGCTGCGGGTGGTTCCTTTCGTCTCCGTGGCGGTTAACGGATTGCAATCTACGCGCAAGTTCAATCAGTTGCCTTCCCCTGGCAGTGTCGCCGGTTTGTATCAAGACCTGGCCTAAAGCCGAATTGATTTCGGCCGACAAGGGGTCAATCATCAGTCCTTGACGAAAGGTCTCAGTCGCAGCAGCTAGCTGGCCGGAGTCGGCTTGAATCATACCTAGATTTAGATAGGCGGCGGTGAAATCCTTCTCTAGCGAAATCGTCGCGCGGTAAGCCTCACTCGCTCTGGCTTTGTTGCCCAATAATTCAAACACCGAAGCAAGCGCGAAACGGGTTGGGGCATCTTCGGGATATAGCCGCGCGGCAACGCCCAGGACGTCTGCCCCTTTAGTCGGGTTGCCATTCTGCGCGTACGTTAGCCCAATGAAGCGCAGTGCCTCAAGGAACTGGGGATAGATCTTGAGTGCTTCCTGCGACTTCGTGATGGCCGCCGCCGGATTTCCATGCGCTAAGTCTTCAGCTTCTCGCTGCAACTGTTCGGCCTCCCACCGAAAATCCCGCGGCAACCTTTGGACAATCACCCATTGGCCGTCTTTCGCCTCCACCCCGCTGATTTCCCCGTAACCGAGCGAGTTATCCGAATTGAAGACCTTGCGGCCGAGATAGCCGCCGATAGACGACGTTGAGTCTACGGAAATGTCTTGCGCCACCTTATAAAACGACTCGCCATTCTTAACGCGGCGCCGCGCCTCCATTGCGGCCTCGGCGGTACTGGTAACAATGGTCCGAAGATAGCCGCTGATTGGTGGCACCTGCGTCTTCAAGGTATCGTCGTGCTGCGCAGCCGTGATTTTTTGTTCTGGATGCACCCGAATCAAATGATCCACCAGATGGAGCGGGCCCATCTCGACGGACGGCATATGACACCCGATGCACTTGCCAACTGCATTAATGGGACAAATACCCGCATGCTCGCGTTTGCTGCTGCTGGAATGACAGCCAAGACAGGCGCGAATGGCCCGGTCATCGGCCGTTGTATCATCATGCGGATCGTGGCAGGCGGTACAGGAAAAAGCTTTCGAGCTTTGTATGAAGCACTCTGAGCTTTTGATTGCTCGAACCTGATTTGCGACCAGCAAATCGTCGGCGCTGGGGTCGGAGAATCGCGTAAGGCCGACGTGGCATTGCGCGCACACCGCCATGCTCTCCTCGGCTGACAAATGCTTCGGGTTGCTGATGCCTTCTCCAGGGCTTCCGCGGCCAACGGCTTTCAGGTGTTCCGACCCAGGTCCGTGACAGCTCTCGCAGTGGACGCCTCCGTCTTTGCCTGTGCCCAGGGAGTTTGGCTGGCCGTGGCACGCCAAGCAGCGCGCCTCAAAGGTGGGACTCAGTACCAGCCCAAGTGCCGTCTCCAGCGATTGAGGTTTGGCACTGGAACACCCAGGTGCCAGCAGTAGTTTATTTTTCTCCGGGCTCCAAGCATACCGAGCCTGAATCAATGCTGGCCTCTCCAAGGGAGTTCCATTCACTTCTGAAATGGCAGCGAGAAAACCCAAACCATGCCTCCGTCCCCCTAAGAGGATGCCAACAGGGAGGCTGGTCTTCGCGCCATCAAAATTGTTGACCGAATAACTGAACCAAGCTCCGCCACGTTTCAGTTCATACGTCAAATCGTCGGATACTGCTGCATCGAAACCGGCGGGCAACCACGACGTGAATGGCCCCTGCCACGTGGTTGCCATTGCGGTCTGACTCTGTTTGGCCGCTATTTCTTTGTGGCAAAGCGCGCACGGCTCGGGCCCGATGTAGCGTGCATCTGAAGGTGACCCAGTCAATAGTCTTGGCACCAAAAACAAAAGCACGGCGAGAATCTCCCTTTTATGGGAGTTCTCACCGTGCGCGTATTGTACGTAGCGATCAGAAGACAAGTTTCATTGAGAACTGAACCTGACGGGCCCCGTTGGCAGTGCCCGTAATAATCCCGAAGTTGTTGTTGCCTAACGTGCTATTTGGTCCGCCAAACACTACAGAGTTACTCATATTAAAGGCATCCGCTCTAAATTGTAAGTTAGCTCTGTCTCGGAATGGGAAGTTCCGCTCCAGTGATATATCCAGGTTGTGAAACGACGGTGTTCGCAAGCTGTTGCGTCCTAAGTCTCCGTACGTCGCCAACGCAGGAACACCGAAGGCGTTCGGATTCAGATACACTAAGGGCCCTTGCCCCGAAGCATAAGGGTTTGACGCCAACAGATTAGCCCGTTCTGTACCATTCCCCGTTCCAGCAGTATCGCCGTTGCTCACCGTCACATCAAAAGGCGTTCCTGAGTGAAGGCTAAGAATACCCGAGAGTTGCCAATTACCGAGCGCGTAGTCAAGCGCTTTGCTGCGAGTGGTGAAAGACTTGCCTTTGCCCACCGGGATGTCGTACACGAAGCTACCCGAGAAAATGTTCGGCAAATCAAATCCTGACACGCTGCGGTCAGTTTGGTAGTTAAAGGGCTGTTGGATCTGGCAGCCTTCCGCACCAAAACTCCCTGAACAGCCAGTATCCATGGATTTTGAGCGCGTGTAAGAAACGATGTACGTCAACCCATGGGAGGCACGTTGCTGTAAACGAAATTGGAAGGCATTATATTTGCTTTGGCCTACGCTCTTGTCATAGAAGGTCGGAGTGATATATGGGTACGGACGACGGGCCGCTTCCGTCGCCACCGGTCCTGGAGTCGGATCGGTATTCCCTTGCGCTCCTTGATTCATCCGCAGGTCATGAGATCCAACATACGCGAGTGACAGGACGATATTTTGACCAAGTCCCTGTTCGACGCCGACGTTCCATTGATCGGAGTAGGGAATTTTATAGTTGCCCGGATCGACATACCAGTTCACAAAACCGGGTGAATTGAAAGGTGTTGTCGAAGGAAGCACCACGCCGCCCGATCCTTGATTGAACGGATCGGCGATGCTTGCCGATGTGCCGCCAGGATGATTCAGATTATTAGCGATGAGCTGACCCACATCGGGCCAAGTGCCTTCGTAATTTTGCGCCAATTGAATGATCGAGTTCCAATTATCGTAGAAACGACCGTAACCCATGCGGAACGCCGTTTTATCAGTAATGCGGTAAGCCAAACCGGCGCGCGGCTGCCAGTTACTGTGGTCGTTCGAATAAATCGAATGGTTCGAGTGGCTTGTTACCACCACGTGAGCAGGTAAAACTCCACCTGGTATACAAGGAAAGCCCTGCGTTGCACTACACGCCGCAGGAACGTTGGCCAGAATATAGGTGCCGTTGTTTAGATCAATGTCTCCCACGTAGGCATCAGGCGCGGGTGGGTTACCATAGATCGGCCACAGCGTTACGTCATAGCGGAGGCCAAGATTCACAGTCAGCTTTGAGTTGACCTTGAACTCGTCCTGGAAATACGCGCCATTGACCCAACCGCCATGCTCGGTTTCCAAAACATTTCGTCGGCTGGCACTGTCGGGAAGTCCTAGAAGGAACGAGGCAAACGCATCGCCTGTGCCGGCAGCACCGCCGCTGGCTGGATTTTGCGTCTCCGTCGCCGAGAAGGATTCAGAGGTGTTGTAGATCGGCGAGCGCGTGTTATTGGTCGCAAAAGTGGCACCAGCCTTCAGGGTTTGCCTGCCGATAATTTTTGTGAAGTTGCCGCCGAACGTCCAATCGTCGGCGTATCGTGTGTCCTGAGCTGATTGTCCTGAGCCTCCGAGATATCCAGAGGAGCCCATTCCCGGTACGAATGGTCCAACCCCACCTTGGAAGTTGCTCGTAAAGTTCGTTGAGAGACCAAGCTGAATGAGTGAGTTTGCGAAGCCCGACGGCACGCCCGGGAAGTTAGTTCCAGTATCCGCATTACCTAGATTTCGTCCGAAGAAGGCGTCCATGACAGTCGTAGGACTGAAGGTGTGAATTTCATGGATCACCCCGTTTGAACCGTAATCATTCGCGAACGTGGCAGTACCAGCGTATCCGGCAGATCCTGTTTGCGGTTCGTTGTATTGCGAAACACGCGCGAATAAGCTGTCGTGTTCGCCAAAGGTCTGGTCCACGCGGATCTGATAACTGTCCTGATTCAGAGTCGTATTACTCGAATCCACGTAATTGTTTCCGCTCGTCACAGCGGGCCCAACTGGATAATTGGCTTTCGCATACGCCGCCGCAATGCTGTTGATTTGATTTGATGGGATCCGATTGCCCGCAAAAGGCATCGCCGAGTAAGTGCCATTGCCCAGCGCCACCAGTGTGGCCGGATTGTAAATTACGTTTTTGATTGCGCTGAAATCGCCGTTCAGCTCCGCTTGGGTTGGCGCCAAGCCCGTGTTTTGCGAGGCTTGGCTGCGGCGGTAACCTTCATAGCCGCCATAGAAAAATGTGCGGTTTCTCCCGTTGTATAGTTTGGGAATCAACACAGGGCCGCCGCCGGCGACGCCGAATTGGTTCTGGCGCAATGGGTTGCGGCTTGCTACAAAAAAGTTGCGCGCATCAAATACTTGGTTTCGCAAAAACTCCCACGCCGTGACATGGAACGCATTGGTTCCGGATTTAGTCGCGACGTTAACAATTCCGCCTGGTGCTTGTCCGAACTCCGAGAGGTCGTTGTGCGACTGAACCTTGAACTCTTGGACGGCATCGACGATGGGCTCGACGTTGTAGTTTCCAATGAACGAGCCTAAGTCAACCACACCGTCCATGAGGAACATATTGCTGCGATTGCGCTGTCCGTTGAGGGCAGGGAATGAGAACGAACCCACAGCGTTGCCGGCGAACCCACCGCCTCCGCCCGAGTTCTGCGCCACGCTAATGGGGCTGGCGCCAGGTGTCAAAGTCAAGAGCTGGGTAAAGTTGCGCCCGTTCAACGGAAGATCTTTCACTGCTTGTTCGTTAATGACCGTGCCTAGCTCGGCAGTGGAAGATTCAATGGCGACCGCTGCCGCCTCTACCGTAACTTGTTGCTGCGTCGAGCCAACAGCCAAGCTGAAATTGATACTGGCCGTCTGGTTCACGCTCAATCGGATCGGCTGCTGGGTCTGCGTACTAAACCCAGGTTTTGAAACTTTCAAAGAATAAGCAGCTGGCAAGACGTCGATGAAAACGTAATCACCCGCCGAGTTGGTGACGCTGCTTCTAGAAACGGTAGTATCCAGGTTAGAAAGCGTGACGGTTGCGCCTTCAACCACTGCACCGCTCTGGTCTTTTACGGTTCCGTTGATTGTGGCTGAAGACTGTTGAGTGTATGCGGGGAGCGCGACGAACAGCGCCGCAATGATAACCGGGAAAAGTACCAGACGGTGGGTGTGCTGGCAACGTGAAAAGGATCGCAACATGGTTCCCTCTTTTGGACGGCGAGACCTCGGCCGGGATTGAATTATGCAAATTACCGTTTACTTTCGCGGTAAAGTAATGTGATCCTATCACAGGTCATAACGGGGTGCAAGCGATTTCACAAGCAAAAGTCAATAGCCCATTGGGTGTAGAGGCGACTCCTCCGGAAGGTCGTCCCTGGGTTAACGTTTTGTTTGAACTTTGCTCAGAATCGCTAACGCCTTTTCGATATCGGGATCGCTCGGCTTGAGAGATTTCGCCATGAGCAGATGCTGTTCGCCATTTTGCAGATCGCCACTCTTGCACTCGATCAAACCCAGGTCCTTGAAGAGATCCGCACGCGATTGGCACTCGCTACACTCCGTAAGAGCCTGTTGAAATTGGGAAATGGCGGCCTGATAATCGCCGCGGTTGGCCGAGGCCAAAGCAAAATTTCCGAGTTGGCCGGCCTGCGTGGTGATTTGCTTCTCTTTCTGGGCGCGTTTGAAACGTTCCTCATAAACGGTTGCCTCCGCCGAGTTCGTCTTCGCCAACGCGCGCCATAAGTTATACAGCGCTTCCGTTTGATTCGCATCGGCCGCAAGACACTTCTTCCAGTATTCAATGGCTTCCGTAGTGCGACCCAGCCTCTGCAGGTCTTGACCCGCCAGGAAATAGGCGTCGGCATTGCGCGGCTCCAGTTGAATAAATTTCGCGAAGGCAGCAACCGCGTCGGAGTAGTTGCCCAGTTTTGTGTTAGCCAGGCCGAACAAATAAAACGATGCCGGGAATTTCGGACTCCGTTCGCACGCTAGCTTCAGCTCTGGCAGGGCGTCCTCATAGCGGTTTAAATCTGCAAGTAAACGGCCGCGGTTGTAACGCGGGGCGGCAGTCTCCGGAGCCAGCGTTTCGGCGGTCGTGAATTCTTCAAGCGCATCATTGAGTTGATATTGATCTGCTAATGCAATGCCAAGGTTCAAATGCGCTTCAGCTGATTTTGGGTCCAGCGCCACCGCTTTCCGGAAGTCCTCTAGCGCCGAGCTAGACCTTTTCAACTTCGCTTCTACCATGCCTAAGGCATTTGCAGCGGTGGCATTTCCCGGAGCTAAAGCCAGAGCCTGGCGCAAGTAAGTTTCCGCTTCCGGCAGCAGGCTCTCACTCGCCAAAATCAGGCCCAGGTTCAACGAAGCTTCCGGCAATTGCGGATTGTTCTCAATCGCTCTTCTAAGCAGTTGTTCGGCTTCCCGCATGCGCCCGGTTCGACCATACAACGTTCCCAAATTACTCTCGGCGTCGGCCGACTGCGGATCAAGATCAACGGCCTTCTTGAATTGTCTTTCAGCAGCGCTTTGGTTACCGTCTGCGGCATCGAGCAACCCGAGTTGGTTGTAAGCCATGGCGAGCGCAGAATCAAACTGGATGGCTTTTTCGAGGGCCTGCCTCTGCTCCTCACGTTGTCCTAACTCGCCGAGCGCGATCGAAAGATTAAACCATGTCTTGGCATTCTTCGGATCAAGCTTCAAAGCATTTTGATAGCGTTCTGCTGCGGCCTTAGCATCACCCTGCGTTAGCAGTTTGTTGGCATCGTTGCCGGCCGCCGCTGCCAAATTCTCGTCCACAGACTTTTGCTTCTGCTGTCGAAACTCACCCAATTCTTTGCTAGCCTCCGATGGCAGGTTTAACGCCTTCAAAACGTTGGCCAGTTGAAAATGCGCCTCCGCTGAGTCTGGCCTGATTTGAATCGCCCGCTGCAATTGTGGGAGCGCTTCTTTCGGCTTGCCTTCTTTCAGTAAGACGAATCCCAAATCATAGTGCGGTCCATACTCGTCTTCGCCCTTTACCGCGATTCTGAGTTCTCGCTCGGCTTCCGGGTACCGTCCCATACCTCGATACACATTACCCAGCAGGTAGTGGCCTTCCGGGTCGGAAGGTCTTCGCTTTATATACTCACTGACGACCGGAAAGGCGCTCTCAAAGTTGGAAATGCTGGCGTAAGCCTTTGCCAGCGAAAGTCTCGCGATATCGTTGTCAGGTTCAAGTTGCAGCGTCGCGCTGTATTCATCAGCCGCCTCGCGAAACTCTTTAGCATTCGCATAGACGGTTGCCAAGTTGAAGTGAGCTTGGGCTAGATTTGGCTGCGTTTGCGTCAAGTGCGACAACATACCGATAGCTTTGGCGGTATCGCCATTGTCTGCATAGGCCACCGCCAATTCGATTTCAAGCTCGCTATCCGATGGCGCAAGTTTAGTTGCCTCCGTGAGTTTTTCAATGGCTGCTATGTAGCGGCGTTCGGTGGAGTAGAGTTCGCCAAGCCGTGCCAACGTATCGGCTGAATGAGGGTCCAGTTTCAGCGACCGCTTGAATTCAGACTCAGCTTCTTCAAGGTGACGGCTCGATTGCAGTGCAAGACCAAGCGCGTTGTGGGCCTGTATCGACTCTGGCTTGTATTTGACCGCGAGCCGAAGCTGGGTAGCGGCCTTTTCTGGCTGATTCGCATTCATCAAAGCAAGTCCGAGGTTAAAACGAGCTTCCCACGAAGCGGGCCTCAGTTTGACGCTGTGTTCAAAAGCATCCACCGCACATTCGAGCTTTTGATTTTGCGCAAAGTACGCACCCAGTGCACTGTAGGCTTCAAAGCTGGGCGCACGTTTGATGGCGCTCTCGAGCGCTGCCGGACCCACGCATTGCGCCAAGCCGAAAGAACCGGAGAGGACGAGCAACAACGCAATCTGCCGAATCATCGACTCACTCTCGTCAGCATATTCCGCATGAAGGAGTCTTCTGGAAAACTGTCAACATACTGCTCCATGAGCATCCGCGCCGCTGCGTAAGCCTTCGCATTGATGTATTGGAGTATCAACGTTTTCTGAATCACCGCGTTGTACGGATCAATGGCCACGCCTTTTTTCAGATATTCTATCGATTCATCACTCTTCCCCAGTTTGGCCAGCGCCTGGCCAAGTTCCAGGTTCACGCCGCCATTCTCAAGCGGCAGCGCAAGCTTCAAATGTGTCACGGCTTCATCGTATCGGCCTTCCGCAAATGCTCTATGGCCCAGGGCCCCTTGCACAAAAACGTCTGTCGGTTGAGTCTTGCTCAACTCGTCCAGAAGATCAGAGTAACGCTGGCCATATTCGGCATTCTTTGGCGAAAGCTCCGCATACGCACGCAACAACATCAACTTCGATAACTCGGCAGAACGCCCTGGAGGTAAATTCACCACAACCAAGCCGTCTGTTTCTGTTTGTGGAATCGAGGGCGTAGGTTCACCGGCGCGCGCCGGTATCCGATGATTCGTCAACGCCGAATGGGAGATCTGCTGGATCTCGCGTTTCTGCATGTGGCAACCCGCACAATCATCCGGCGGCTTCTGCGCCGATCTCGCCTTAATAGAGAGTGAGCAGCTTTGCTCGTTGTGACACGTCAGGCATTTGGCGCGATAGTATCCGGCCACCTCTTCGCGGCGCGGTTGCACATGCGGGTCGTGGCACGTGAGACAACCAAGTTTGCCGCTACTTTCTCGAAAGCAGCGGCTCGCCTGCATGGCGGAATAATGTTCCAACAAATCCGCTTCCCGCTGTGCAGTCGTATGCGCCGGTTGTTTTAAGATCACCGCCGTGTCAAACAGCCACTGCCCGGGACGGAAATCGCCAAAATTCTTGCCGGCTTGCAACACCTTTGTGTCGCCGGATTGGTGACAGTTCACGCAAATATTTTCTGCGAGTCGAGACGGTAGCTTCGCCGGATTAACAATGGCTCCTGCGAGTTTCCCCTCTGTTCTGACGTGCGCATCGCCCGGCCCATGGCAATTCTCACAGCCGATGGCCAGTTCCGGAAACGCAGTCTCCGCATAAGCGCCCGGTCGGTTTTCAACAGGCGCCGCTCGGCCCGTATGGCAATTGATGCACTCCTCCGGTACTACCCTGCTGAATCCGAGATCTGCCCTTTCATACCCCGGAGAAAAATCCCACGCATGCGTCTTCGAGTAATAGGAAAGAGGCGCCTGAAGCAAATAGTTGCCGCGACGAATGAGAAACGTTAATCCGTTAGCGCCCGAACCCACCGTGTATGCGAGTTTATGTTCCACCGCGAATACGCCAGCTTCGGATTCAGTTTCCACCCAACCTCCGTCTTTGCGCGCGACCGAGAACACATGCGCATTCCCGGGCAGGCTGACCGTTGCCTCAGCCGGCAAAGAAGCCGTTACCGCATCTCCGGGAACTGACATAGACCGGCCCATGTCGGTCTGCAAGAACGATTGATAGATAGCGTTGTGGCAACCATAACAAGTCTTAGACCCAACGTAGTTTTTGGCAACCGTTTGGCCGCTCGTACCCAAGGCCGCGGCCGCCAGCACGATCATCACTCGTATCATCACTGCCGCCATGAAGCCAGTTGTTCCTTTGCCCAAAGCGCATCTTTTTCTGAATGGCAGGTGAGACAAACGTTCGGGCTGTCTTGTTGCCCGAACCGTTCGGTCAAATCGGCCGTAGGCACTTCTATTTCATGCGAACGAGCCTTGAACAATAATGCATTCATTACTTTCGGCATATGGCAAGCAACACACTGGCTCGCCTCGCTCGTCGCCGCGTGATGGCTGTGTTCCGCGATTTTGTCTCTGTACTGCGCATGGCACGGTAAGCACATTTCATTTGGATTGTTCTGATATTTCAGAGAGGTCTGATTGCTTTCGAAGTGATCGAGATGCGGCGAATGACAGCTGGCGCATTGCGCCGTTCCACGCCGGTAGCAGGCCGAGCGCGTGAAGGCTTCCACAATAAAAGTGGTCTCCCGAAACCGCCCGTCTTTATAAAACGCGTTGCGTGAGAAAGCATCCAAGGGCCGCATCCAGGTAGCAGGCAGGAACTTGCCCTTTGTAGAGTAATTCATCTCGCCACCTTCTCCCATTTCGCGAACCGTGCTCTGCCGGTGGCACTGTGCGCACACTTGGACGCCCTCTCGATTGCCCGCAGTCCTGAAATCAAACGGAGGCTCAACCGGGTTCGCGTGTTCCAGCTTACCCTTAGCTGCACTCCTGGCGTGCCACGCGGAAGGGCCATGGCACATTTCGCAGTCAATGCCTGGTTGAAAAAAAGTAGCATGCTCCATCGGTGAAGCTTTAGCGCTATCCAGTTTCAACTGGCTGGTGTGACAAATCGCGCAGTTCTGTTGATAGTTTGTGGCAGCGGTCAGCTTCGTGAAGTCCGCGATGTCAGCACGCGGGCTGCCCGGAGGATCAATCATCTTCCAATAGTTAATCCATTTCTTTTCCATCGCGTTGTATTCAATGGGCAGCACCTGTAGACGGCCGTCCGGCAATCTCGTAACATAGCCCTGCTGCCACTTTGCACCGATCGTAAAATCCACGTAAAAACGCTGCCATCTGCCGGCGTTCGAAACCTCAAAGTAGGGCCTCCCCGCTGTGCCCATGCGAATCAGTCCACCCTCAAACTCGCTCCCTGAAGAAAAGTCTCCGAACACATTTTCCGGTCGATACGGCCGTAGCATCCGGGCCATGCCGGTTTTCTGCCAAGCGGTGTATTCCGGAGCATGGCAACTTCGACAAGCATCAGGCCCGGCGTAACCGGCCGCCAACACGCCTGGATAAAGCGGCGATTCGGGCTCGCGGCGAAGCGATGAGTCGATAGTTCGCGCCTGAAGACCGGCTAAAAAAGCATCCAGCGGCCCGGGCTTTGCCAACAGCAACAAAATCCGTTCCGCTTTGTCATGCAGCGCCGATGAGATGTTAAAGACAAAAGCTAGGTCTGCGGCGCCTTCGTCCTTCTTGTTCAGTCGAAGCTCAACAATCGCGCGCAGGTAAAACGTTTCGGCATCGTTATTGTTCCACGCAGCCGCCTTGTTCAGGTCTTTGAGTGCATTCTGCGCATCGTCGGTTCCCAATTTCGATGCCTCGCCGCGCGCACGCGCAAAATACGCCGAGGCCTTCAATTGCGGCTTGATCGCATTCCACTCCTTTTGACTCATGTTTGGAGGTCGCTCAATTTCGTCCAAATATTCCAGCGCGTCACTGGCATCGGCCATGGCCATTGCTGCCAATCCCTTCTGTGCCTCAACGTTCGCCAACAGTATCAAGAGCGATGGATTCTCAGGAAGAAGGCGCAAAGAAGCGCGGCCAGCCGCCAGCGCTTCGTTGTACTGACTGAGATCGATGGCGCTGCGTGCTGCCGCATCGTATGCTTGCGCAAGCAACCAGGAACGCGGATAAGTTTTCAAAAAACTTTGTGCCCGTTCATAGCGGCGTGCTGGCTCCGTTGTCTTCACAATGGTGAGAAAGGCAGCAGCTTCCGCCGGATCTTCAATCTGCGAAAGAATGGTAAATTTCTGATCGTCGTTCCGTAAAATCATCGTGTCCGCGTCTTGCCCACGCAATGCGGCGGCCAGCATCGTCATCAAGCAAAAGATCGCCGCGGTTCTCATTGTGCCTGCTCGTGCACAACCAGAACTTGGTCAGCCTTCACATCCGCCAGCTTTTGCGTCAAGCCGCTGGGCCAGCGCACCTCAATCGATTGAACCACCCGGTTGTGGCCCAATCCAAAATGCGCACGCTTGTCATTCGCAGACAAATAGCTGCCCGCGCTGCTGATCAAACCATACTGCGCTTTTCCATCTTCTGTGATGATCTTCACCTGCGCACCGAGGCCATCGCGATTACTCCGCGTTCCCACCGTATCCACCGTCAACCAGTGGTTAGCATTGCCTGTCCACTCCATGAGCAGAGCAGGCTGCTCATTGCAATTTAAAACAATATCTACCGAGCCATTGTTGTTTAGGTAGCCCACCGCCGCGCCGCGAGCAGCCAGTGCGCGCTCAAAGACCCTGCCACTTTGCTGGGAAACATCGCGAAAAAATGGTGGCACATTTCGCAGCAGTAACGCGGGTTCAAGATACCTCACATCCGGCTGAGTCAGTTGAATGTTATCCATGACATGGCCTTGCGCCACGAACAGATCCTTCAGTCCGTCGTTGTCATAATCCACAAATTTCGCACCCCAGCCAGAGTGCCCCACGCTCGCAGCCCCCACGCCGATTCGTCCGGAAACGTATTCAAAGCTGCCGGAACGATTGTGGAACAATGCATATTTTTGCTTGGCCAGCGCGTTCACAAAGACATCAGGCCAGCCATCATTATCAAAATCGGCGAAATCAAGGCCCATGCCGGAAAACACGTTTCCATCTTCGTCGTAAGCCACCCCTGCCGCGGTTCCGATTTCTTCAAACTTGCCGTTCTTAAGATTATGAAATAGCTGTTGAGGAACCGAATCGTTGGCTACAAATAGATCGGGCCAGCCGTCGCGATCGTAATCGTTAAACGCCACGCCCAATCCCTTGCCTGGCGATTTGGCAATTCCACTCTCTTCGGAAACGTCGCGGAACCGCCCATGCCCCTCATTGTGAAACAAAAGATGAGTAATGGGAGGAAATTGATCCGGGTGGCAGTACGCGCGCCAGCCCGGCTTCGTCTGGCCGCAGAAAACGTCTTTGGAGAAATCCCAAGTCACATAACGAGAAACAAAAAGATCGAGCCGCCCATCGCGATCGTAGTCTACAAACATCGCGCCCGCCGACCACCCGCTGCCCTCCACACCCGCACTTTTAGTTACGTCGCTAAAAGTGCCGTCTCCGTTGTTGTGATAGAGAGTGTTGTGGCCAATCGCCGTGACATAGAGGTCCGGAAATCCGTCGTTATCGTAATCTCCCACGGCCACGCCCATTCCAAATCCTTCACCTCGAACCCCCGCCTTCTCGGTCACGTCCGTGAAAGTGCCATCGCCGTTGTTGCGGTAAAGCCGGTTCCAATACTTCGGATCCGATTTGTCAGGCGAAGCGGACCGCGGCATCGGATCATGCAATTCGGCGCCGTTTACGAAAAATAAATCGAGCAAGCCATCATTGTTGTAATCGATCATAGCCACGCCGCCCACCATTGTTTCCGGCAAATATTTGCGAGTCGTATGGCTGGCGTGGTTCACAAAAGTAACCCGCGATCGCGCTGTGATGTCAGCGAACTCTTGACTGCCGACGCCCAAACCGTATAAGGCGGTGAGCGCCAAAAGGGCCACAGACACCATCGCGAGAGGCCCCATTTGGGTGACAGCGGGCATGAGACAGAGCTTAGATTATCACCGTCCAAACAGAAAGCACGGTGACAATCGATTAGAGGTCGCTAGACGCGCGCGCCACCAGTTCCGGTCGAAGGCGCATCTCGCGAGGCTCGGTTTTCGCGCGGCTGTTCACCAGTTCCAATACCATTTTGGCCGCGCATTCCCCCATAGTTTCGCTCTCCTGATTTACGCTACTAAGTGGAACGCGCAGAGCAGAAGCATACAGAACGTTTCCGCAACCAACGATGGCCACGTCTTCCGGGATGCACAAGCCCTTCTCCAAAATGGCTTGCATTGCACCGGTAGCGATGGGATCGCTAAAACAGAAAACCCCGTCCGGCTTAGGTTGCAGCTTGAGCAACGCTTGCATCGCACTGTAGCCTGTTGCGACTGCAGCGTCGTCCAACTGCGTCCTCAGAAAAATATACTTTTTCGGCGCGTCAAAGCCGTGTGCCGCGAGCGCTGCTCGATAGCCCGCGAGACGATCGGCGGCCGTGCTCAGATAATCGCCACCGATATGCGCGATGCGCCGGCAACCTTTCTCGATCAAGTGCTCAGTCGCCAAGGTGCCAGCTTTGACATCGTCGGTTCCTATAAAGTTCGCACTTAACCCTTCCAGCTTGCGATCGACTAGAACATAAGGAATGTGCCGCGCAGAAATGCGCTTGAAGGATTGCGCTGTCTTTTGTGTCGACGCGATGATCAGAGCGTCCACGTGCCGCGCCAGCATCTGATCAATCTCTTGCTTTTCGAACTCCGGATCTTCTTCGGAAGAAGCGATGATCAGGCCATAGCCTTGCTTCCTCAGGTTTCGTGACACGCCTTTAGTCAACTGCGCAAAAAACTGGTGCAGCAGATCGGGGACAATCAAACCAACCAAGTGAGTTTTCCCAGTAGCTAACGCCCTGGCGTTTTGATTTGGCTGATAATTCAGCTCTTTGATGCGCTGCAAAACTCTTTCGCGAGTTTCAGAGCCAATGTCGCGATGGTTGCGTAAAACTTTCGAAACCGTGACAGCGGAAACTCCGAGATCACGCGCGATGTCCTTCATTCGGACTGACATAGGTTGGTCAGACGCTTCGCTTTTCTAGCTAAGCTGAATTCACCCTACTATACCGAGTCTCGGCAGAACCGCGTTTCCGTTGGTCTAAAGCGCCCATTCCCCTTGTGTGGAATGTTGAGCCAGGGGTGCTTCAACGCTCCCGTCTCGCCGCTGGACCGCGAGTGGCGCTTTCACTTGGCAAATGCTGCTTCGTAGTGCTTCTCCAATCTTCCAGCGGGGGCGCACCGGCCTTTTGGAAAAACGATGTTAGCTCACGATGAAGCGCCGCACGCTGCTTCTGATAAGCCGGATCATCCAGCAAGTTACGCGTCTCCCGCGGATCAGCCTCCAAATCAAAAAGCTCAGCAGGCCACCCTTCGGCACGCTCTAAATATTTAAGCGTNNGCATAACTCCGTCCAACCCGTCGCCGATCTGCTGCTACCTGCACACCAAGGTATTCCAAAACGGTCGGGAAAAAATCATACGACGAAACCAGCGGGTTGCGTCTTTGACCGGCAGCAATCTTTCCAGGCTGATTCCAAATGAGCGGCACTTGAATCGCCTCCTCATAAAGGTTGAACGGAATGGTCCCATTCCCTTTGCCCCAAACTCCATGATGTCCGGCGCTCCATCCCTGGTCTGCGGTGAAAATGACCAGCGTATCCTCGCGCAACCGTAACTCATCTAACCTAGCCAGCACACGCCCGATATTCTCATCAGCTCCGGCAATCAAGGCAGAATAACCCAGCTTCGATTCCCTCTTGCCGAACAGATTGAGCAGCGCTGGGTTCTCCGTTGGGCTCGCCGGCAGATTGGGAAAACATCGGAACTCTGAATCTTTGAACCACCGGCGATCCCGTTCTGGCTGGTAATCGTAAGGCGTATGCGGTGCATAAAACGGCACCAGCAAGTAAAAAGGATGGCCGTTCTTCTGTTGTTCTAAGAAATCAAGAGCGAAATCAGTCATCACATCGGTTTTGAATCCCGGCATCCGTTTCCGCTCGCCGTTGTGGACAAACTCCTGATCCAGATAGGGTCCACCACCACCCGGCACGGTTGCCCATTCTGAGAACCCGGCTTGCGCCTCGTCATCGTGCCCCATGTGCCACTTGCCAAACATCCCAAGCTTGTAGCCATTGCGCTGCAAGATCTCGGAATAAGTAGTGTGACCCTCCAACCAGCGCCGACTCGCACCACCATAGCTATCTTCTGGCAAAAGCCAATCCTGTACACCATGAATGGAAGGCAGGGAACCAGTCATGAACGTCATACGACTCGGCGAACAGACGGGCGTGCATGAAAACGCGCGTGTGAACAGGGCACCGGCGCCTGCCAACTGGTCGATGTTCGGCGTATGCATGTCGGGGCAACCATAGGCTCCGGTTGCCCATGCGCCATGATCATCGGTCATGAACATCACCACGTTCGTTTTGCGGGAACTCTTCGCTCGTGTTTGAACAAACGGCGCGCCCAATGCGGCGATTCCCTTTTCAAGAAGTTCCCGTCTCTTCATGGGCAAGCCTCGATCATATCCTCAATCTAGGTAAAGGGAAGCGAACCGTTAATGGCAGAATGATGGAAAGACGTGGTGCCCAAGCAGCCTTGAATAATGGAAATCCGATATTCTTTGGAAACCACAACTTGCGGGGTCGCGTAAAAGTAAGGGGAGACTATAATTGAATTTGCGCATAAGCAGAGTTGTAACGGCTAAGACCGTTTTGTTTGCGAGTCTTTTTTGTGTTTTGGTTCCAGAAGCGGTTAGCGCCTCCCCAGCCCAAAAGCGGCTTCGCTCGAATATAGACGATAGCGAAACATTTGTTTTGAAGGGCAATACTCGTCCAGTGGTTTCCTCGGTTCTTGCCCAGGACGTGGGAACGGTGCCGCCTTCCCAAATGATGCCGCGCATGTCTCTCTATTTCACACGGACGGCCGCCGAGGAAGCCGACCTCACTCAGCTCTTGAAAGACCAACAAAACCGGCGTTCTGCGCAATATCGCAAGTTTCTCACGCCGGAACAGTTCGCGGACCGTTTCGGTTTGAACACTGCCGATATTGCAAAGATCACAACGTGGCTCGAAAACAATGGCTTCTCTGCTATCGAGGCGGCGCGCAGTCGCACAGCTATCATGTTCTCCGGAACCGTCGCACAAGCTCAGTCGGCGTTTCACACTTCGATTCGTGCTTATACCGTCAATGGCCAATCACATTTTGCGAACGCGGCTGATCCACAGTTGCCGAAAGCACTGCAGGGCATAGTGGAAAGCGTGCGCGGTTTGCATGATTTCCTGCCGAAGCCGCAGTTCACCTCTTCCTCTGGCACTTCGTACTTGGTGCCCGATGACTGGGAAACGATTTACGATGTGAAACCGCTGTATTCCGCCGGTTTGGATGGAAGCCCGATTGGCGGGGAAACTTATTCCATCGCGGTGGTCGGCCAAAGCGATGTCCAATTGAGCGACCTTCATGCCTTTCGGACCGCGGCCGGTTTAGCCATTAATGATCCCGTGGTTGTCATACCAACCGGCGATACCGATCCTGGGCTCAAATCTGCCTCAGGAGATCAAGGTGAGTCAGACTTGGATTTGGAATGGGCCGGCGCCATTGCCAAAAACGCGAAAATCGTTTTCGTCACCGGTAACACTGTGCAAGATGCCATCGCTTACGTGATTCACAATAATCTCGCACCCATTTTGAGCACCTCGTATGGGCAGTGCGAACAGAATATTGCCGCTGCCGAATTCAACAGCGAAAATGCTCTTTTCCAACAGGCCGCCGCGCAAGGTATAGTGATTGTCGCGTCCAGCGGCGATAGCGGCGCTGCCGCCTGCGATACAGGGAGTGTGGCCACCAAAGGCTTGGCCGTTTATTTTCCCGCTTCCTCCCCTTACGTTACTGCTATCGGCGGCACTGAATTCAATCTCGGCAGAACCACCAACTACTTTGGTTCGTCAAACAACGCCGCCGGCGGTTCGGCCGTGTCCTACATTCCTGAGATTGCCTGGAACGACGGCAATTCGGCTGCCACTGGTGGCGGCGCCAGCGCGCTCATTTCCAAACCATCTTGGCAAACCGGAACCGGCGTGCCGAATGACGGCCAACGCGACGTGCCAGATTTAGCATTCGCCGCTTCGATTACCAACACCGGTTTGATTTTCTGTAATAACGGAAGTTGTGCCAACGGGTTTTTGAATTCGAGTTCGAGTCCTGCGGTTACCGGTGGAACGTCGGCTGGCCCTCCCGCCTTTGCCGGCGTGTTGGCGCTGCTGGCTCAAAAATACGGCAGTCGCATTCCTTCCCCCTTAAATCCGAATCTCTATTCACTTGCCTCCATTTCAGGAAACGCGTTTCACGATGTCACCGCCGGCAACAATATGGTTGTTTGTCAGGGCGGAAGTACGAACTGCCCCACAACCACTGCAACAGCCACCGGTGAAATCGGCTACACTGCTGGCGTTGGCTACGATCAAACCACAGGCTTGGGCTCGATCGATTCGTACAACTTTGTCGAACAATGGTTCGGAGACATTCAATTAACTGCCAGTCCCGCCAGCGTCTCGCTGCCGCCGGGAACCAGTCCTGTCACAGCCACCGTCAACGTCTCTGTAGCTCCTGTCAACAACTTCAGCGGTCCGGTTTCTTTTTCATGCGCAGTATCAAGCAGCATCTCCAACGTGATCTCATGTTCTGTGCCTAGCACCACTGTGAACACTTCGGGCAGCACTACCGTCACTATCACCGCAACCAATCCGGCGTCCACTCTCGTACCTCAGCGTCGTTCGCCAAATTTTCCGCCCCTCAATCCGGCTTGGCTCTTGCTTGGTCTAATGCTGTCCGTCCTTCTTTACACTTTCCGCAAATATCAATTCCTGACCGCGCGTTCGCTGTCTACTTATGCTGCGGCCGGACTTCTGATACTGACGCTGGGCGCCGTTAGCTGCGGCAGCGGAAGCTCGACAGGCAACGCCATTAGCCTTGTGTGCACGTTGCCGGAAGCTTTGGTGGCGGTGCCCTATAACGGTGGCAATTGCGTAGCGAGCGGCGGGAAAGCACCCTATACGTATGGCATTGAAACCAACGCCAATGGCGGATTGGGGCCCCTTCCTGTTGGACTCACCCTGAACACCTCAACCGGTACGATCACGGGAACGCCAACCACCCAGGGTGCAGTTTCATTCACCCTGACCGTGAGCGACAGCGGCGGCACAACTCCAATCACGTCCGCGCAGAGCATTACTGTCGGTCCGCCCCCCGTGGAAAACGGTTACGTAACCGTCACGGCCACAAGCGGATCGATTGTGAACACTACCAAAATTTTGGTCACAACCTCTTTGTAACAGTTCAAAGCGGTCTGCCGGTTTTCATGTCTCGCCATCCGGCAGATCGCTTTTGCTTGAACAATTCCAGCTCAACTTGTTTTTTCCTACTTCTCTGCTATACTCAGGGAGTCCCTCTGTTTGCATTCGTCCTTGCCTTAAGGTGGTCTTCAACCATCACCCTGCGGTCTCCATACGGTTTCTAAAAATAATCCCGTTCACTAAAGGACATGCTGTCAGTTTCGGCCCGTGTCCTTTTTATGAACAAATTTACTGAACTAGAATTAAATCCGCTGCTGCATCGCAATTTGACGCGCAACAGCTACGTAACGCCTACGCCCGTCCAGGCGCAATCCATCCCGCCAGCCTTACTCGGCTCGGATGTGGTTGCCACTGCTCAAACCGGCACAGGCAAAACTCTTGCTTTCTTGCTCCCGATTTTGTTGAAGCTAACCGCGGAAACAGCATCGAAAGACGCCAAAGGCATTCGCGCGCTCATACTCGCGCCAACTCGCGAATTGGCTCTGCAGATTGCCGATAGTTTCGCGAAGATGTCGGTTGGTACCGAACTCCGCTCCGCCGTTGTTGTCGGTGGCATGAGTGAGCAGACTCAACTTAACGCCATTCGCCGCGGTGTCCAAGTCGTGATCGCCACGCCCGGTCGTCTCGAAGACTTCATCGGTCGCCGGCTCATTGACCTCAGCAAGGTGGCCATCTCGGTTTTAGATGAAGCAGACCGCATGCTCGACATGGGCTTCGCTCCTGCTATCGAAAAAATCCTCTCGCTTCTTCCCAAAACCCGGCAGAGTTTGTTCTTCTCCGCCACCATGGACAGAACCGTTGAGAAACTCATCCAACGTCACTCCACCAACCCGGTCCGCGTAACCGTTCAGAAGAGCATTGCGAAGACGCCCGATCAAGTGGACTTGCAAGTTTACGAAGTCGAAAGCGATCGCAAGGTCGAATTGCTGCGCCACATGTTAACCCTGGAAGACGGTTCATTTCTGGTCTTCACTCGCACTAAACATGGTTCCGATAAGTTGACCAAACGTTTATCCGCCTCTGGTGTTCGCGCCGTAGCTATGCATGGTGATCGTACGCAGAATCAACGTAACCAGGCACTTGCGGGCTTCCGTGAAGGCCGTTATCGTGTTCTCGTTGCCACCGATGTGGCAGCGCGCGGCATTCACGTCGATAGTGTTGCTCACGTTGTGAACTTTGATTTACCGCAAGCGCCTGATGATTTCGTTCACCGCGTTGGTCGTACCGGCCGAGCCGGTCAAAAAGGATCGGCGTCTACTTTCAGTACCCGTTCCGAACGCGGCGAAGTGAAACGAATTGAGCGCGAATGCCGAGTGGTTTTGCAGCGCAAGGAAGTTTCGCCTGCGATTCTAACTCAGATTGCCGAATCCACAGTCGTTGCCGTAGCGGCCGCCGCCGTCTCGGCCCCGCCTCATCATCAACGCAAGCAACAGATGGGCAAACCGCAAAATGGCCGTGCCTCATCGTGGGATCGTTCTTCGAAACCCAATCATCGCCGTACGCGCGCAGCCAAATAACAAACATTAGGCGGATGGAATTATTCCATCCGCCTCCGAAAAAATCTTAGCTGAACCATCCAGCCTGCTAAACAAAATCGCCGCCGTAATCAATACCCCTGCCACCACAAACACCGGCGCATTGTAAGAATCGGTAGATTGCACTAAGTAACCCGCCAAAACCGAACACACAAACCCGCCAATCTGTCCCGCCGTATTCATCGCTCCCGTAACAGTGCCTGCCCGATCGCCTCCCATATTCATGGCCACGGCCCAAGCCGCCGGCACCATGAAATCGCCCACGCCGAATCCGAGCGCCGAGACTGCAACCAGCAACGCTTGTTGGTGAATCTGTGTCATGCCGAGCATCAGTGCTGCCGCACCGAAAAGGCTCAAAGATCCGATCCATCTTCCAGCAAACCGGATGCCCCGCCGCTCTGTCACTCGGTCAAACACCACGCCGCCCAATAGGTTCGCAATGACTCCCAGTAGATACGGCAATGCTGAAAAGAATCCCATCTGCTGCTCGCTCAAATGCGCGGTCTTCATCAAATACAACGGATACCAGGAAAAATAAAACCAAGGCCCCCAGCCGTAACACCAGTACATGGCAAAGAGCAGTTGCATTTGCCGGCTGCTCAATAGCTCTTTCCACTTGGTCGGCGTATGCGCCGCGGTAATCGCATCGGGAATTTCAGTCAACTCCTCCTGCGTTATTCCCGGCTGCTCTGCAGGCTTGTCACGGTACCAAACAAACCAAGCCACGCCCCACGCAACTCCCAAACATCCAAGGATGAGAAACGTGATCCTCCAACCAACCGTTCGCTGCAGCGGAACAACAATCAGCGGAGCCAGTGCCCCGCCCAATCGGCTGGCGCCCCAGATCCAACCTTGTGCCTGCGCGCGAGACCGGGAAGGGAACCACCTTGCCAGCGCCGCCGAGATATTCGGATAGGCGCCCGCCTCGCCCATTCCGAACAGAAAACGAGTGAGCAGCAGGCCATAGAAGCCACGCATCAAACCGGTCAGAGCAGTGAAGGCGCTCCACCACAAGACAATCCGAGTCAGAATTCGGCGCGGACCCAGCTTGTCACCTAGCGCACCCGTTGGTATCTCGAACACACCGTACGAAAGAACAAACGCCCCAAGAATCCAGCCCCAGCGCCTCGTCTCAATATGCAAATCCCCCTGCATGCGCGCCGCCGCGACTGAGATGCTGATTCGATCCAGAAAAGTGATGACAGCCAGCACCACCAGAAAAGAAAGGACCTGCTGGCGTTTCTTCATCAAGCTCTTTGTTAGCTCTGAGAATCTTACCAGACCAACCAATTGCGAAAGAAGCCAGGAGCGCTAGCAACATAATATGGCGCGTTCGCTAGGGTAGACGCTCTCCTCTGCCTTGAGGCTGCTGTTGAATCCTGCCGCCCAGCGATGGGGCAAGTCTATCCGCCTGCCTAAAAACTCAACCGCAACGCAAACTGAATCTGTCGCGGATCTCTTGCCGAAAATATCTTCCCAAACGTCAACGTCTGATCCACAATCGAGTCCGGCTGATTAAAATTCGCCCGGTTCAATAAATTGAACGATTGCCCCTCCGCCACTAACTTCATCCCCTCACGCAATACAAAATTCCGCCGAAGAGAAAAATCCACCGTCGCCAACCCAGGTCCCCGCAAAATATTCCGCCCCGCATTCCCCCAAGTGTACGGCGCAGGAATCGCGAAGGCACTCACATCAAACCATTCCTGCGGGCTCGGATTCGCAAGTTTCGGAGCATGCACCACATTCGGCCGATCCTCTCCGAAATTGCCGCCAGTGTTCCCGGTATTGCTGTTGTCATAAGACAGCACCGGCGTAAACGGCTGGCCCGACTCCGCCGTAATCAAACTACTCACCTCAAAATTCCGAGTCCATCGCCCGGCGCCAGGTATGCGATAGATGAAAGCCACCGTACCCCGCTGCGGCATGTCATAACTTGAAAGGCTTCGTTCCAGCGCATAATTATGACTGTCCTGCGGAAAGTTCTGGTCAACCGAAGTCGGCAGAAAGGCCGAAGTGTCATCAATCGATTTTGAAAATGTGTACGCGGCAATCATGGTCAAACGGCTCGAGATATGACGATTAAACGAGAACTGGAGTGATTGATATTCAGAATTCCCGCCACTCTCTGTCATCAGAATGTTGCTATAAGCGGGGTACGGCGCTCGCAAGTAAAGCGGCGCTGCACCAGGCAGCGGTTGATTAATATCGAGCGACCGCGGAAGATGCGTTCCTTTCGATCCCACATAAGCCGCGCTAAACACGCCCAACTTCGCAAAATCTCGCTGCAAGTTGAAATTCCAATCCTGCGCATAACCCGGCTTAAAAGTAGGATCGACAAAACTCAGCGCCGCCGGCGGTACAAATCCATTCGACGCCGCAAACGGATTAGCCAACGTAATAAGTGATGTGGCACTCGGAAAATACACCGAGATCGTAAAGAACGGAGGATTGTAATAAAGCGACGAATTCACGACAAACATCCCCGAGTCGTAATAAGTTCCGTATCCGCCGCGAACAACCGTGTGTTCGGTGGGCGACCACGCAAATCCCACTCGCGGTTGGAAGCTGCCAGAGTAAGATTCCGTTCCGGAGCGAGGCACACCGTTGGTACCCACTTGAACCGTAGTCCCCGTTTTCAGGTCAAACGTCGACATCCGGTTTGTCGGATCAGTCGCTGGCGTGTCGTATTCATAACGAACGCCTAGATTCAGCGTTAGTTTGCGATTCACTTTCCAGTCGTCCTGGATGTAACCACTCCAAGACTTCGACCTAAGAGTCTGCGGACCCGTATACTGTGACTTGATTCCGAGAGTAGGCAATCCAAGCAGGAGATCACCAATTCCCGATCCCGACAAGGCACCCGTAAAATTGACTTGACCTCGATCATACACCTCTACATATCCGTTGAGTTGAAGGTCGCGCACAGAGCCGCCCACCTTGATACTATGCGCTCCCCGGATGAATGTTAGGTTGTCACCAAGTTGATAGGTATTATCCGCTCGATCAATCGGCAGCGATGCCACATCTCCCACACGCGAATACCCACTAACCGAAATTCCCGGATAACCGAAATCGCGAGGCACTGTCGGCAGATAACTGACACCCCAGAGCTTATTGACATCGGTATCGTGATTCTGGCCGAATACCTGCCGAACCGTGCGATTAAACCCAACAATCAGCGAATTAACGGTCCGCGGTCCAAAGGTCTTTTGATAGTTGATTAAGGCGTTGTGGCCCCGGTCATAAACATAGTCGCCAAAGCCAGGTAACTCAGTTTGATTCTCGGCAAAAGGCTCAAACAGATCTTGCCGGCCATAGGTATAGCGCAGCGTCAATTCGGAGGAATCAGAAACACGCCGGTCGAGGCGAATAGTGCCTTCGTTCTGTTGGTTGGTACCAATCGGGTTCGAGAGATAATTACCGGAGCTGCCAGCTAGGTTTGGTTGCGGAAACAGCGCAAGTACATCAGCGGCGTACGGGGAGATTCGCGAACTCGGAATGACTCCGTTTGCGAACGGTATCCCGGTGAATGGGTCACTCGCTCCTCCCACGGAAGAGAGGTTGCCTCCTCGCACCGCCAGCGTGGGCACAGTCCCAAGCTGAGTCAATCCCTGGTTTTGTTGCAGACTCTCATAGTTCGCATAAAAGAAGGTAGAGTTCCGTAGTAGCGGGCCTCCCACCCCTCCTCCGAATTGATTGCGTTCAAATTGCGGCTTCTCGGAGCCATCAAAGAAATTCCGCGCATCAAGATCTCGGTTTCGTACGTAGTCATACAAAGTGCCATGGAACTGATTGCTGCCGCTGCGCGTAACAATGTTCACTTGCCCGGCCGAACCCGCGCCATACTCGGCGCTATAAGTGCTAGTGGAGATCTTGAATTCTTGAATCGCGTCCACCGATGGCTGAAGAGTGTAACCACGAGTGTCGCTGTCGTTGTTATCCACGCCATCCAGCAGGAAATTGTTGTTTTCCTCGCGGCCTCCGTTGGCATGCATGGCGAAAGTTCCACGCGTGGAGAGCTGCGAACCTTCTACCGGCGGCGCAATACCAGGAAGCAGAAACGCAAGCTGCAGAAAATCGCGTTCATTCAAAGGCAATCCATCAATCAACTGTTGCGTCAATACCTGACCGATTTCGCTCGAATCGGCATTCAACTGCGGCGTTCGTGCATTGACCACTACCTTTTCGCCTCGTGTAGCGAGGCTGGCTTGCAGATTGAAACGCACGCGGCGATCAACCTCTACGTGCACTGGTTCTACCGTCAGTGGTGCGAAACCGCGCAGGTTTACGCTCAATTTGTAATCGGCCGGCGCCAGACCGTCGAAATCGTAAAAGCCCGACGTGTCCGTGTTTGTGCTACGGGTCACCGCTTGCGATTTGCTCTCCAGCGTCACCAGTGCCGACGGGATGGCCCGATTGGTGGGGTCAAGCAAATAGCCGGAAACTGAACCCGTATTTACTTGTGCATTCAATAAAAAAGTTAAGAAAAGGGAAAAAAAGGCAGTGCGAAGCATAGTTAACAACTGGATTAGGAGAAGAATCCACCTTCAGGCGAAACGGATTTGCCTAAATATAGCATCAAAACTGCCGCCGTGTCCTCACCTAG
>PMQB01000060.1 GCA_003169195.1 Bryobacterales bacterium | reverse complement strand
CTTGAAGGCCTCAGAAATCTGAATGTCGTTAAACGCGTATAAACTTTCCAGAACCCAAGCCGTTTCGAGAAGCACGGTCTTCGGAATCCAAATCGGACCTGTCTCAAAAAGCGCTCGGGCGACGGCCGCCTGAGTGACGTCGTCGCCCGTTAAAAGCCGAACAATAACGTTAGTATCGACCGCGACCATGCCGCGCCATCACTTCGCGGCTAACCGCGTCGCGCATCTCTGCCAAGCTCTTCGGCTTTTGCTCGTACCGCAAACAACCCGCTACATCGTCCAGGCTCACAGCCGGAAAACGCCCGGCCGGGCGCAACAAAATTCCGTCGCCTGATTCTTCAATTGTGAACTCCGTGCCCGGCGTCCAAGATCGAGAATCCCGAATGTTCTTCGGCAGTATGACTTGCCCTTTTGTCGAAAGCCTCGTTACTTCATCCATCAGTAAGACTCCAGTAAGATCTTACCACGCCTTCAAACCCTAATCAAGCCCTTAATTCTTCCCTAATCTCGCCCGCTGCCTTTCGCGCTTCTTCCACCGCCCCAATCGGAAAGCTAATCGCTCCCACCTTCGGATGCCCACCGCCGCCGTATCGCTCACATATCGTCGCCAAGTTATGCCGCAGCGGCTCTTTCACCCAAGGGTTAGAACCCACTGAAACCTTAGTCCTGAAAGTCGAAGTGGACACCGAAACCGTATACGCTGAATCCGGAAACAAGTAATAAGGAATGAACTTGTTGTACCCTTCGATCCCGTACTTCACCAAATCGAAAAAAATCACGCCTCGTTGGCAATCGCCTTCTTTGCGGATCACGTCGATATTCCGCAAATGAATCTCGTGCAGCCTTTGATATTCGGCCTGAATCGTCGGCTCCGAAATAATCTGCTCCAGACTGTCTTTCTGCATCAGCCGAATAATCTTCTGCACCAGCGTCGGCCCCTTACTGCCTTCAATCACCAAGGTCAGTTTCATCGCCGGCGCTTCCATCTCCACGGCCGCCTTGGCGCTCTCATACAGAGCTCCATCCACAATATCGGCCCAGGTCACCAAATCCTCCAGATCTGGCGCGGAAAACGCATATCGATCCTTAACCACGGTCGAAATGAACTTCGTGCAAGACCGATAGCTGGGATCAAGCAATTTCTGCCCACTCTTGTCGAGCTTGAAATGTTCCGCATCTTCCGGGCTCAAGAAGGCGCTCTGGTGGTGATCAAACCACCAAGTCAAGTTCGGATGCGTGGCGTATTTGAAGTCAACAATGACGTTGGCGTCCCCGTCAAAAAGGCTGTCTTCAAACAGTTGATCCGCTCTATGGGCTAAGCCGGTATAGTAGAAATCGGCAGAGCCGTACTGCTGGCTTTGCAAAAAACGCGTAATGTAGGCCGCCGAGGCTGCGCCGTCGAAACAATGGTCGTGATAGAGGACCCGGACCTTCATCGTAAAGAAAGCTCTCCGAAAACCTTTAAGATTGCCTCACCCAACGCGGAAAAGCAAGCGATAAGCGATAATTACTTTTAGTACTGGACGATTCTGACGGCAACGAGGGCTACCTTGCCCTTCTGCCATGTTCGCTGACGACACGGGCCTAGCCATGTGAGCGGCCCATGAATCCTTGTGCCTTTTGGTTCAGGATCGTATCTTAAATAATTACCCTGCTGTTACAAAGCTGGAACTAGGAAAATGCTCAAGACTAAAGAAGAACGCCTGACGGACCTCCATCCCCAAGAAACCACCGAATGGTTGGAAGCCCTGGATCAGGTCCTGGATGAAGCCGGGCCCGACCGAGCCGCCTACCTGCTGAGCCGGCTTTTGGGTCACGCCTCAAACTTCGGCGTGTCCGTGCCGTCTCAGATCAATACCCCCTACGTGAACACCATCCCTGTTCACGAAGAGGTTCCCTATCCCGGTGACCGTGCCCTTGAACGCCGTATCAAGAGCATCATCCGCTGGAACGCCGCCGCCATGGTCACGCGGGCCAACAAGTACGATGTCGGCATCGGGGGCCACATCTCCACCTTCGCTTCCCTTGCCGCCATTAGTGAAGTGGGCTTCAACCACATCTTCCGCGGCAGCTATGGCGACCAAGCCGGTGATTTACTGTATTACCAAGGCCACGCCTCGCCCGGCGTCTACTCGCGCGCGTTCCTAGAAGGCCGCCTCAACGAAGATCATCTCCTCAACTTCCGCCACGAACTGCGCGACAAGCCCGGCTTGTCGTCTTATCCTCACCCGTGGTTGATGCAGGACTTCTGGCAATTTCCCACCGTCTCCATGGGCCTCGGCCCCATCAACTCCATCTACAACGCCCGCTTCCTTCGTTATCTCGAAAACCGCGGCATCCTGCCGAAAACCGATCGCAAGGTCTACGCCTTCCTTGGCGACGGCGAAATGGATGAGCCTGAATCCACTGGCGCGTTACACGTCGCCGCCCGTGAAAAGCTCGACAATCTCTGCTTCCTCATCAACTGCAACCTGCAGCGCTTAGACGGCCCCGTGCGCGGCAACGGCAGCATCATCCAGGAACTCGAAGGTGTCTTCAGAGGTGCAGGTTGGAAAGTCATCAAGGTTCTCTGGGGTAGCGATTGGGACGAACTCTTCGCGCGCGATACCAGCGGCTTGCTGCTCAAGCG
>PMQB01000192.1 GCA_003169195.1 Bryobacterales bacterium | reverse complement strand
ACGATTCTGCCGTGGGGCAGACCATCGTTCTTTGTGGTCTGCCCCGCACCGAGGCTGCCTTCGTGGGGCCCTGGGACGTGGTTACTTCTTCTTTGCGCCGGCCTGAATGCCTGCCTGTACCTGGTTGATCGCCTGGCTGACCAACTGGATCGCCTTCTCGCGGTGGCCGGCTTTGTCGTCCGCGGCCGCCTGTAACTGGGCCGCGGCGTTATTGAGCGCTTTCAGCGCCGCCTGCATGTGCGGCTGTTGGCCTTTACCCATGGTTGCCACAGCCAGGCCGGCGGCGCCGGCGGCAACGGCGCCAATGGCGGCAGCAGTAACGGCAGCAGCGCCTCGGCAAATAGCGGCGCCGGCGGCGGCGGTGCGGGCGGTCGAAGGCAAACGCGAGGCCCCCGTTGCCGCCGCCACCGCCACCGCCGGCGCCGCCGCCAATTTTCTGTGGGGGCACAAACAGTACTTTATCGTCAAAGACCAGGACACGCTCGCCTCGCAGTTTGAGCCCACTGATTCCGAAATCAGACTGTTCTCCGCTCAACACCCTACGGAACCTCCCATCAACAAACGGCGTTTGCGTGCATTCTCCTGGCAATTTCGCCCCGTGCTCGGGCGTCCCTATGTCCAGGCCGGTGTTCGACAGGTATTCGTGCAACTAGCCTTTCCAGGTCATGGCATCGCGCCCGCCGTCAAATCGTTTGGTACGGTGCGCATCCGAACTTATTGGCGTCACGTCGATCCCAAGACCGGCGTCTTGCTCTGGATCGTCCCTGGCTCGCTCAATGAATCCACGCCGTCCAACCCCATTGTGAATTACGATATGCATCAGCGCTGGGGTGCCGTGGCCGCCTTCAACGCCACCGATCTTGAAGACTTGGGCGCTGGCAAAATGCTCGTCAAACTGAACGGCCAGCTTTTGCCCGGAACCTATTTGCGCGTCGGCTCCAACATCGTTCAACCGGGCGCCTCCACCGCCGTCCCATCCGACCTCAAAACCACCCGCTTCGTCGCCAACATCTCCGACCTTGCCACTCTCAAAACGTTTGTCGTGTCTCGTGACGGCACCGAATTCCCCCTGAAAATTGAGCCTGGCGCCATCAACCGTTTCCGTGTCGATCGCTCGCATGTGACCGTCACCCCCGTCGACGATACCTCTGTCTTGCTGCGCGTGCCCATTATGGATTTCAACAAGAGCGATGACATACCACCGTATCTGCTAATCGGCGGCAAAATCTTCGGCTATTCCGATGCACCCATCGACCGCGACTGTAACGGAACCGCTGGCACCTGTACCCTATCGGTCGCCCTTCCAAAAGACTTCTTAGCGGCCAACCCTGTCGTTTCCGTCAAGGCGCTCATGCTTGATGAAGATGGCTTGGTCCAATCCAATGCCGCCGCCACTCGTACCTTCACCATCTATCCGCAAAGCGTCCCCGCGGAGAAAGCTATTCTGCTTAGCCACGACACCAGCAACGCCACCTACCTTGTTTACAGCCACGATCTAAATCAGGCCGCCTTGCTCTGGCCCGCATGTCCCGCCAGTACGCTCTGTCTACAGCCGGTAAGCCCCACAACCGACGACGGTACCGTGCGCGTCCTCAGGCTTCCCATTGAGTTGGTTAAAGACACAAGCTCCATCGTTTTACAGCGAGTCGGTACCGGTGAACGCCCTTTCGTACTACCCATCCCCGCCCTACCGAGTGACGCAACCGCTGGGGCGGCGTCCGCTGCTGGTGGCGCAACTGCCGCCCCAAAATTTCAAGAACGCGTCGTTGTCGGTGCGGATGAAGGCACCATCGTTGGTGAGAAGCTCGATTCTATAACTACGGTCACCTTCGATGGCAAACCCCTGACCATCGTCCAAAAAACGCCAACTGTCCTTAAAATCAGCAAGTTAGCATCCACCGGCGCATCCGCCGTCGCCAAAACTCAGGAGATCGTTCTGTCGAATCTGGCCGGCCCGCAATTCAAAGTCCCGCTCGAAGTCGTCTCCAGTAAGGTTGAGTTTCTTGCCAAGTAGTTGCACGTGTTACCATCAATAAAGTGCCTGGAACTCGCGGCAAAGAAAGCCTCTTTGCGCTACTCCCGGGCTTGAGCGGCAATCGGGTCGCCCTTACGGCAGCGCGTGCTTCAAATTCTTCCATCTATTTTCGCCGCCGATCTCACACGTCTGGGTGAAGACGTCCGCCGTGTCGAAGCATGTGGCATCCAAATGCTGCACGTCGACATCATGGACGGCCATTTCGTACCAAATTTTACGTTTGGTACGCCGATTACTGAATCCTTAAAGCGCTTCACCAACGTCAAACTTGATCATCATCTCATGATCGAAGATCCAGACACCTTCGCGCCCGTCTTCATCAAAGCCGGGGCGGATTGCGTCAGCGTACACTACGAAGTCTGCCGCAATCTCGACCGGACTTTGCACATGATCCAGGATCATGGCGCTAAAGCAGGCGTGGTCATCAATCCAGCCACCTCCGTCCGGCTGCTGGAAAACGTGCTGGATATCGTCGATTATGTGCTGGTGATGAGCGTCAATCCGGGGTACGGTGGGCAGAAGTTCATTCCAAATACATTAAACAAGGTTCGCGACTTGGCGCGCGTCCGCGCCGATCGCAAATTGGGGTTTGCCATCGAAATAGATGGCGGGGTAGGACCAGAGAATATTGCGCAAATAGCTAGAGCAGGCGTAGATTGGGTGGTGGTAGGGACTTCGGTCTTCCGCGCGCCCGATCCGGCGCAGGCCATTCGCGATATGCTCAAAACCGCCGATGAGGCGTTGCAGGTAAAGGTATAGCTCTCATTATGTTTTCATCTCTTCCCATGCTGAAGCGCGCACTCTTAGGCGCCTGCTCGCTGGCGATCCTGTCTTCTTGTCTTCACAAAAAGTACGAGACGCCCATCGCGAAAACCACCCAACAGCCAGACAAGATCCTCTTCGATTCCGCCATGCATGACATTGAGCGCGGCCGCTATGAAGTGGCCCGCATCTCGCTGCAGACCTTGATGAACACGTACGAGTCGAGTGAATATCTGGCGAAAGCCAAGCTCGCCATTGCCGATAGCTGGTTCCGTGAAGGTGGCTCCAACGGCTTAGGTCAGGCAGAAGCCGAATACAAAGACTTCCAGTTGTTCTATCCGCAAATGGAAGAATCGGCCCAGGCGCAAGACCGTATCTGCGACATTCACTACAAGCAGATGGATAAGAGCGATCGCGACATCATTCAGACCTTGCGCGCCGAAACCGAGTGCAAAGATCTCATCACTCAATATCCCAACAGCAAGTTCGTCCCGGGCGCCACCCAGAAGCTTCGTGAAGTGCAGGAGTCTCTGGCCGCACACGAATTCGTGGTCGGCGATTTCTACCATGGCCGCCAAATGAACCCCGCCGCAGCCAACAGGCTCAATGCCTTGGTCGATCAGTATCCTTTGTACAGCGGTGCGGGCGATGCGCTTTATGAAGCCGGTGATTCGTATTCGAAGATGGGCCCGCGCTTCCGCAAACAGGCAGGCGAGATGTTCGCGCGCATCGTGCGCGATTATCCCGGCAGTCCCCGCGTCAAAGACGCCACCAAGCGCCTCCAAGACATGGAGTTACCCGTTCCTACGCCAACCCAAGCTGCCCTGGAACGCGCCAAATTCGAACAGGAAAACTTCAAGAAGCTGAGCATGACCAAAAAGGCCATGAACTTCGTCAAGAGTTCTCCGGATCTGAGCCATGCCTCACACTCCGGCGAGCCCACCATGACCGATCCCAAGAAGACTATGCCCGCCAGCATTCCTATCGTGAATCCCGTCGCTGAGAGCGCCGCCCCTGGAACTGATGGTGCTCCTGCCCCAACGAAGAGTGACGTCACCGTTGATCCTAAGGCGGAAACCACGCTCGGTACGGGCCTCGAGAAAAAGGTCCCCGATGCTGGACCACAACCGCTTCCCACCAATCGCGACAAAGAAATTGAGGCGATGAAGGTCAAGCAGAAGAAACTGCAAGACAAAGCCGCCAAGAAGAACAAGAAGAAGCAACCCGAGACAACTGCTCCGGCCACAACTACCCCGGCGCCGGCCGCGGCCGCGCCTGCGAGCACCGCCGCTCCGCAACAATGAGCCGGATTCTGCTCGCGGACGATAGCCCGCAAGCCTTACGTTTGGGCGAACAGATTCTGTCCGCCCAAGGGTTCGAAGTCGTCAGCATCACAGACGGTGCCGTTGCTCTACGCCGCCTTACTGATGTTCAACCCGACCTGCTGATCACTGACGTTTTCCTTCCCAGCAAGAACGCCTTCGAACTTGCCCGGTTCATGAAAACCGAACATGGGTTCCGCGATATCCCGATTATTTTCGCCGCCAGTCCCGCCGATACCTTCGACGAGCAGGATGCTCGCAATGCCGGCGCCGATGCCATTGTCCGCAAGCCGTTCGAAGCATCCAACTTGCTCGACATAGTGCAGACACTCATCGAGAAGCGCGCGCAAGCCCGCCGCCAAGCACCAGGCGTAGCGGGCAACACCCTAGACCGGGCCACCATTCGGGCTGCGGTCACCTTGGCCCTCGATTCTGCGATGCCCACGCTCATCGAGGAACTTACCGAGCGCGTCATCCTCTCCTTGACACACAGCTAACCACTGTGTACACTTAAAACAGAACGTACACATCATGCGCACCAACATAGTCATCGATGACAAATTAATGCAAGACACCTTGCGAGTGACCGGATTAAAGACTAAACGAGAAGCGGTTGAACTTGGCTTGAGCACTTTGTTGCGTCTCGGTAAGCAACAAGAGATCCGCGAGTTGCGGGGCAAACTCCACTGGACGGGTGACTTAAACTCCATGAGGACGTCTCGTTGATCCTGGTCGATTCCAGCGTCTGGATCGATTATTTTAACGGAACCATTACGCCGCAGACCAATAAGCTACATGAGTTATTGGTCAGCGAACCTTTGGCGATTGGCGACTTGATCCTGACCGAAGTGCTGCAGGGATTCAATGATGAGAGCGAATTCAAGCGAGCAAAAAGTTTACTGTCCGCGCTCACGGTTATCGATTTAGCCGGCCAGGAAATCGCGCTGAAAGCCGCCGCCCACTATTGTAAACTTCGCAAAATGGGCTTCACTGTTCGCAAGACCATCGATACCATCATTGCCACCCGCTGCCTGGAAGACGACATCCAATTACTTCACAGCGACCGAGACTTCGAACCCTTCGCAAAGCACCTTGATCTGCACGAAGCTTGAATCCACTCCCACCCCACATTTCCACTCCTGTATTCTGTATTCTGTATTCTCTTTACGCCGTACCATGCCTGACAATACCTTCGACATCGCCTCCAAAATAGACATGACCGAGGTCATGAACGCCGTTCAACAAACCTCGAAAGAACTGCTCACCCGCTATGACCTAAAAGACAGTAAGTCTTCCGTTGAACTGAACGAGAAGGACCACAAACTGCTGCTCGCCAGTTCCGACGAATACAAGCTTAAAGCCGTCACCGAAATTCTGGGCCAGAAACTCGTAAAGCGCAACGTGCCGCTCAAAGGGCTCACCTATGGCCCTATCCAAACCGCCTCCGCCGGGAGCGTCCGCCAGGAAATCACCCTCCAGCAAGGCATTCCGATGGAGAAGGCAAAAGATATCATCAAGCTCATCAAAGACAGCAAGCTAAAGGTGCAGGCCAGCATCCAGAGTGACGTGGTGCGCGTAGCCGGCAAAGACCGCGACATCCTGCAGCAAGTGATCGCCCTCGTAAAGGGTAAAGACTTTGGCATTGATATGCAGTTCATCAACTTCCGGTCGAACTAATGGCGCGGCGCATTGAGTCGCTGTTCTTGCCGGGTTTGGCCGGGCGTTTGGAAGCACTGCTGGAAGAACCGGAGGACGCCGACCCGGTAGAGGCCGCCGTTGTCTGCCATCCGCATCCGCAGCACGGCGGCACTATGCACAACAAGGTGGTTTACCGTTTGGCGCGCGGCTTGCGCAAATCAGGCTGTGTCGTGTTGCGCTTCAATTACCGCGGTGTAAATCTTAGCGAAGGCGCTTATGATCACGGTGTCGGCGAAACGGAAGACGCGCGCATGGCCTTGCGTGAATTGCAATCGCGCTATCCTTATCTCCCCATCTTGGCCGCCGGCTTTTCCTTCGGCTCGCGCGTCGCCCTTCGCTTAACGTCCCAAGAGAAGATCATTCGCCGCGCTATTCCGGTCGGCTTTCCCACCGTGTCAACCGACCGCTCCTTCGTCTATCAAGTCCACGTCCCAAAATTTTTCATCCACAGCACGCACGACAACTTTGGCCCGCGCCCCGATTTCGAAAAATTCTTCGAGACCGTGCCTGAACCCAAGCATGTGGATTGGATTGAATCCGTGGACCACTTCTTCAAAGACGCGCTCGACGAATACGAGTCCGCCGTCTTGCGAATCGGCCTAAACCGCTAACTACAGGCCTGCCGAAGCTGCCGGTGTACAATCCGCGCGGCACGCTGGCTAATTAAATCGGCCACCTTGCTTAGAAGGCTGGGTAAATCCTGGGGTTCAATCAAGACCGGCTGGCGCTGGTCTGATTCGGGAGTATTGCGATAGGTCGTCAGAATCGCGGTCGCCGGTTTGTATTCCATAAGCCGGGCATGCGCAATCACTTTCAAACCGGCCTGCGGAGATTCCATCCGCAAGTCACTGAGAACAAGCTCATATTGCCGCTCGTCTAACTTTCCTACTGCTTCGGCTGCCGACGCAGCGGAATCGACAAAATAGCCTCCAGCTTCCAGTACCGCTTTCAAAGTCAGTCTGGAAGTCAGATTATCGTCGACCAACAGCACGCGCGCTAGTTCTAATTCCTTACCGGGTGGTTTTCGTAAGGTCGCTTGCATTCACGTTGCTTTCTGGCGGGCTTCGCCGTCTCATAGTCATCGCCCAGCAACGCATCACGCCGGAGCTGGCGAATTTAGTGTCTGAATCGGTCAAAAACGTGTTCAACCGTCAGACTAGTAAGTACAGTGTAATCGAAAACCCTAGAAATACCCATAACCAATTTGCATTGCTACCCGTTCGTTAGCCTACGGACTATACAGGAAATACCCGATGGAAGATGGCGTCCACGTTCTTCAGTTGCCGCTTCACGTCAAATGCCTGCTCCAGTTGTGCCACCGTCAGGTGCTTGGCAATCTCGCTATCTTGTTGAATCGCTTGCTGAAAGTCGCTTTCTGCCTGCCAAGCCTGCAAGGCGTGTCCTTGCACCAGTCGGTAGGCATCTTCCCGCAACATCCCCGCCGCCGTCAGATCCAGCAAAAGCTGTCCGGAGAAAATCAGCCCCTTTGTGTTAGCTAAATTACGCTTCATCCGGTCAACATTTACCACCAAACCGTCGATCAGCCAAGTCGTCCTGGCCAGCAGGTAGTCCAGCAGGATCGTCGAATCGGGCAAAATCACCCGCTCTACGGAGGAATGCGATATATCTCGCTCATGCCAGAGGGCTACGTTCTCAAACGCAGCCTGCGCATTCGAACGCACCAGTCGCGCCAATCCGCAAATCTGCTCACATGTCACTGGATTCTTTTTGTGCGGCATCGCGGACGAGCCCTTCTGCCCCGCCGCAAACGGCTCTTCGGCCTCCCGCACCTCCGTCCGCTGCAGATGCCGGATCTCGAGCGCAATCTTCTCCAGACTCGCCCCGATCCCGGCCATCACCGCAACATAATTCGCGTGCAAATCCCGCGACAGCACTTGCGAACTGATCGGCGCCGCCCGCAATCCGAGGCGCGCACAAATCTTTTCTTCCGCCTCTGGCGACAAATGCGCAAACGTCCCCACCGCCCCCGATAACTTCCCTACCCGCATCTCTTCGGCCGCCGCAGTAAACCGCGCCTTCTGCCGCGCCAATTCGTCCCACCACAGCGCCACCTTCAACCCAAACGTGATCGGCTCCGCATGCATCCCATGCGTATGCCCAATCTGCACCGTGTCTTTGTGGGCAAACGCCAACTTGCGCAACGCCGCCAGCAGTTCATCCAAATCCTTGACCAAAATCGCCGACGCATTCTTAATCTGCAATCCCTGCGCGGTATCCACCACATCGTTTGAGGTCAATCCATAATGCAGCCAGCGCGAAGCCTCCCCCACGCCCTTGGCCTTCATGCTTTCGGAAACGGCAGTCGTGAACGCAATCACATCATGTTTGACCTCGCGCTCAATCTCCTGAATCCGCTTCAGATCGAACGCCGCATTCGCCTGCAACGCCTGCGCCGCCTCACGCGGCACTTCCCCTAATTCCGCCAGCACCTCGCTCGCCGCCAACTCCACTTCCAGCCAGCATTCATATTTATGCTGCTCACTCCAGTTGCCGCCCATCTCAGGCCGTGTATATCGCGCAATCATTCCTTAACTAGGTTAGACGGTTGCCGTCCACTGCCGCACTCTTCACCGACTCCTCGCCTTCAATTCGCGGTTCTTCAGGTGAGGCTGTTTACCGCGCACCTTGGTAGAGCGAACCGTTCAACGAGGGGCCGCCTTCGGCTCTAACTTGCGCAGAGAGTCCACATCTAAGGGCGTGCCCGTGACAATTTTCTTTTCAACCTCAGAGATAGCGCCCTGCCGTGGGTCGGCCCGATTGGTAGCACGAACGAGCTCACCGTGGCGGCCGGGCGCGCCTACGTTGCGCTTGTGCAGTGCCATTGTCCGGTTGACTTGTACCTTCACACTGTGGCTCGCCGAAGCAAAATGCCACGGGCTGGGCGTGGACTTGTTGATCTGGGCGAAACGCTGTTGAACTAAAGCATTGGGGAGGTGCGCCTGCAGCGCTTCCCAGCCGATGCCCTCTTCCTGGTGAGCTTTGGCCAGGCGAATCGTGTTGGCGGGGATGATCAAATCACGAGTGGTTGTCACCGGGCCGCCCATCGTATATTGCAAACTGATTTGACCATCGTAGCCAGAGTTGGATTGCGGTTCGGCCAAGCGAAATGCGAGATACGTCCAGCCTTGCTCTTGTTCGAGCGTCATTCCGGTGCCCGCCGCCGGACCGAACGGTGAAACGTTGGCGTCAACATTGATCAGGTTCACACTTTTCGCGCCAGACGGCCACGGTAGCTGGATGTAATACATACCGTCCAGGCCAGTCCAATCGTGCCAAAACTTACTGCAATTTCCTTCGTTCCCGCTATTGCGAATGAAGAAATTCCAGGTTTCCACCGTCGTGTTTTGACCAAACGGCTGGCTGGTGCTGCGTACCGCCATGGCGTACACAGGATGGCTTTCGGTATAGCAACCATGCACGCAATCCAGACCGAAGAGACCGGTGACCACCGCTAACTTACCGTCTGACTGCTGTTTCGCTACCGAATCACTGCCCTGCCCGGGCAGGTCGTTGCGAAGATTTTCGACATCGTCGCGGATGCTTTTCCACCACGGGTCACTGAAGGAGTCGATGCTTTCGCCCGCATTGAACTCGAGGCCGAGCCCATCGCTGGCGCTCGTAAGACCAGCATTGCCGGATATCTGCAGTGTGAAGTTGAAATCGTCGTCTTCCAGAGCCAGATTGCCTGACCACTCACCCCAGCTCAACGTGCCGACATAGGTGGCCAAGCCCCAGTTGAGATGTCCTCGCAGCGGATCGCCCGGGCAAAGGAACGGAATGATGCCGCTGCTCAAATCAGTGGACGGCGCTTGACTTGTGCAGATGTTGCGGAGTGTTCCCTCATCCACCGTCTCACCGCCCGAGAGTGCGGCTCCGCAGGTCGCCATGAAATCCGGTTTCTGACGCGGGTGAGTAATTTGATAAGCCCAGATTGGGTTCAATGGCAGGCCGTTGGCGTCGACGCCCGAGTTTGTATCCCAGACTAAGTCGAAAGGTTTCGAGTAAGGGGACCAAGCTGGGCCCTGTGTCACTTGTGCAGGGCCTTTGGTGACGTGGATTTCGAGCCAGGCGTCGCCCACGTTCTTGCACTGGTCGGAGGTACCGTCGTCGTGGGAGTAATAGCCGTTGTCCGAGGGCTTGTCGTCCTGATAGCCGAGATGAAGGAACAGTTGCGATGAAACGGTAGGCGGCAGATTCGCGGGAACCACCCATTGCTTACCGATGATACCCGCGATGCGCTGATCTTCGCTGCCGGTCACGCCGGGAATGTAAAAAGTTCCACTATACAAAGCGGCCGCGTTGTCGCCCGACGGATAAACATAGAGTTTCCACGTTTTTCCGCTGCCGCCCGTCTGGACACACCCGCCCGCATCCACCGAAACTCTATCGCCGGTTTCAAAGCGGATACCTTCGTACGCGGTGTGAAGTTGGCGAACTTCCGGGCGATCGATGCGCCAGACCTTTGACTCGCCGGGACGTGGTGCCGGGTTGGTGATAATGTCGAACCCTCCGCCCGCCGTACTGGAGGACCAAAGCGCGCGCGAGCCCAGGTACACCACCAGATTTGCGTCGGGCTGCAGGATTACGAACGCACCTGGATGTCCTTGAGAGTTGGCATTCCAAACGGCCTGGTGGGCGCTCGTGTACACCACGAAGTTGCCGTCGGTTTGCATGATGGCTTGACAGCCGCTGCCGCGCCCATTGGAATTCGATGCCCAGAGAACCTCTTGATTATTGTGATGAATGTTGTAGAGAACCAGGTTGCAATCGGGTTGCATGACAAGGTGAAGACTATCGTTGGCAATGGACAGATAATCGCTGCGCGCGCCGAGCAGTTGCTGGTTCGGGCTCAGACGGTCGCCAAGATTTGCTGCCAACAAAATCGGTGCGAAAAGAACGAAGAGGCTAAGTGTTCGTGCGTTTGCTTGAAAGAAAGTTCGCATGCCGGTCTCTTGATCTCCTTGGTTTGCGTGAACGGCGCAGACGCGGCGCCAGCTTGGGCTATCAGATGAGTGTAACCGACCAATTCCCGAACAGCGCCGATCGCATACCCCGCAGACTTCCCACGGCGCAAGTTAAAATCCGGAAACCCGCGACGGAACAGTCGTGAAAGGTAAACCCATTCTAAAGTTCTGCCCCGGTACGGATGAAGAATTCTGTAGCTGTATCCGGTGTACCCATGTCCAGACAACGCAACCTGAACAACGCAAATGACGAGGCCATTCTATTCGGACACTATGACTGGACGCTCGTTGCACTATCCATCGCGCTTGCATGCACCGCCTCTTACGCCGCCCTCGACCTGACCGCACGCACCGCCCACTCCGAAGGACGCAGCCGCACCTTGTAGCTCATTGGCGGTGCATTTGCCATGGGAGTCGGAACTTGGGCCATGTACTACATCGGGATGCTCGCCTTCCATCTCCCTGTGCCCGTCTTGTATGACAGTCCCGTCGTGCTGATTTCCTTTTTCGCCGCCGTCGTTGCCTCGTGGGTCGCCCTGGTGGTGGTCAGCCAGCCCAAGCCCCGCCAGCTCTCGCTTATAGCCGGTAGCTTCTCCATAGGGAACGGCATC
>PMQB01000111.1 GCA_003169195.1 Bryobacterales bacterium | reverse complement strand
CCGGCTTTTGGACACGGAACACTTAAGGCCGTTCACCACCTTGATCTTGCCCAACATTGCGGCGCTATCCGAAAAACAATGCGCGCAGTTGATTGGTTTTGTTCAGCGCGGCGGCAGCATTGTGGCCACTTTTGAAACTTCGCTCTATAACGAGTGGGGCGTGCGCAGGAACGACTTTGGACTGGCCTCGCTCTTTGGCGCATCGTTTGATGGCCGCGTCGAAGGTCCGATGCACAATTCGTATCTCTCCTTGGAACACGATTCGAGCACTGGAAAATTTCATCCACTGCTCGCCGGAATGGAAGACGCCACGCGAATCATAAACGGTGTGAATCGAGTCTTGGTGAAATCGTCAGACTCGGCGTTCTCCTCACCGCTCACCGTGGTGCCATCCTATCCTGATCTTCCGATGGAAGAGGTTTATGTTCGTCCATCTACGCTCAAAGATCCGGGTGTGTTTCTGCGAGAAATCGGCCGAGGTCGCGTCGTCTTTTTTCCCTGGGATATTGACCGCACGTTTTGGGAAGTGCTTGCGGTGGATCACGGTCGGCTCTTGCGCAACGCTGTCCTTTGGGCGGCGCGCGGCGACCTGCCAGTGACGGTTGGTGGTTTAGGTGTTCTTGATGTCTCGGTCTGGAGCCAGAAGGATTCGATGACGGTCCATCTCGTCAATCTCACAAACCCTATGATGATGAAGGGACCCATTCGGGAAATCATCCCGCTACCAGGTCAAACGGTGCGAATTAAGATCCCGTCAGAGAAGAGGGTGAAGGCTCTTCATCTACTGGTAAGCAGGGCTGCAACGGACTATCGGCTGGTTGAGGGAATACTTGAAGTTCAGGTGCCGGCTGTCGGCCTTCACGAGGTGGTGGCAATCGATTTTGCATAAATGTGTCACTTTTTGAAATGACGCCATCCTTTTGAAAATAGGTGGATTGCTTGGCTGCAGCGAAATCTAGAATCTCCAGGTCAATCCGATCTTCGGTTCGCTAATGACGTTCTGCGCCGGCGTCCAACTCGTATCAGCGAAATCTTGGTTGAGCAGAAAGTGTGCTTCGTATTCGGCGCGAAAGCTCAAGTGTTCCGTTAACTGGTAGTCCATCCCAGCAGCTACGATCTTGTCGAAGCGATCATCCCAACCCGGAGCCCCGCCCGCACCCGGTGCAGGTGACCCGCTGGCTGTTAGGGAGGTGCCTAATCCCGCTCGGGCAAAGGGTGTGAAACTCCCAATCTTCAAGAAGCGGTATACGTAGGAACCGTTGATGGAAACTCGTTCCATCTGCCAAGTGTAGAAGGGGTTGTGGCCTAATTGTGTGTTCGTCGGCGTCAAGGTGGCTTCAGCCTCGAAACCTTGGTGCTTGCTGAAGAGTATTCGGTATTGGAAGCCTGCCGCGATGCCTGGTTTGCTGGTCTGAGAGACAGGGGTCAAATGACCGGATAACCCCACTCTGTCCGGCGTGATTTGTCCACCGAAGTTGATAGTGAAGTCTGCCGCGAACATGGTGGATGACAAGAAAAGCATGAGAAGGAATGCGGGCATTTCACCTTCACCATAGCGGTGAATTGCTTTTCTTTTCTATCAGATGCCATGGGCAATACGTACTAAAACTTAAAGTGCGGAATTGGCAGGTCGGCCAATGTCAGGGAAACTTAGCCCGTACCAGCTATCACGGAATCCAGGGGAATTTCACGAGAAAATTCTTAGAACATTAAGAGAATAATTCACTTGAGCTTTGTATGCTAAGTCGCTGAAAATGAGAATGAAAGAGGCTGGGGCTCTATCTGAGGGGAGATTTGGGATTAACAGGCAATCGCCCACATGGCGTTTACGCAAATGGGATTCAGGCTACAACTCATCGGCGAAACCACTCACTTAGTACGAGTACAAAAGCGGCTATTGAGCAGCCATGTTTCGGAGGGGAATGTTTGGCGAGACATGGTGCCCGGGCACCGGTGCGGGCGCTACTGACTGGCCCAAGGCTTGGCTCAGTGACACCAGAGAAATTTGCAGATCGCAGACGCGTTCCTTGTCCGCGCTTTTGTGTGATTTCCAAACCGTGCGAAGTAGTACATTCAGGTCGGTAAGAAAAGTTGCGTGGGCCAAATACTCATCATCAATCTCGCGTTTCAGCGGCATCAACAAATTGATTTGGCAAGCATCGAGTGCATGATCGGGAACGTGATGAAGGAAATCCTCCTCGTCCCGGAAGGCCAGCGTTGCTGCACCGGTCACCCCTGGTCTAGCGAGTAAAGTGTACGTTTGATGATGCGGCACTTTTGGACGGGGTCCTACCAGTGACATGTCGCCTTTCATCACGTTGACCAGTTGGGGAAGCTCATCCAATTTTGTTTTTCGTAGAAAGCCGCCAATCGACGTGAGCCGTGCATCTCCCGCTTTTGTGACGCTGGGGCCAGACCCGCAGTCGTGCATCGACCGAAATTTGTAAATCTCGAAGGCCCAGCCGTTCCGCCCCATCCGTTTTTGACGGAATAGGATAGGTCCTTTTGAAGAGAGCTTCACGGCCAGCGCGACTACCAGCATCAGCGGGCTCAGAATGATTAATGCCAGCGCAGCGACGGCGCAGTCGAACATCCGCTTGGCGGGCGAATTGGACCAATCGTTAGGCTTCAATTGCGAGCGGACCCCTTCTTCGAACTTGTGGCCACACTGTGTTATCGGTTTTCTGAGTAAGAATCTTCAGGTGCTAACGACATGCACCGGAAACTTCGTAGCGAAAAATCGGCGGATGTCGCACTAAGTTTATTGCTCATAGGAATTTCCTCAGTGCGCAAGCTCGTTGTTCTGTCGTTCGCCGTTGCGCTTTGGGCTCGGCCAACACTGGCCGTTTCAAACGAAGCCGCTTCTCACGGCTCGCCCTACGTTCCAGTCGATAGCTGGGTCTATCCAGCCTTACGCCGGTTAGCCGCTTTGGGCTACATCACCGGGCAAGTTGCCGATACCGCTCCATGGACGCGAGCCGAATGCCGCCGCCAAACCATCGAGGCGGTCAGTCGCGAAACGTTCAAGCGGACCTATTATGTGCCGGGCTCGGAGGATGCCGATGTTCATTCGCTCATTGCCGACCTGCGGTCAGAGTTCGCGGAAGAGGAACCTGCCACCGAACTGCGCATCGCCACTCTTTATACCAGAGTGTTGGGAATCGGCGGAACACCGCTGCGCGACAGCTACCACTTCGGACAAACCTTAGTCAACGACAACGGTCGTCCTTACGGATCGGGCGCCACGGACAACACAGGATTCTCCGCGTACGCCACAGCAAGCCGGTTTTCTTTTTACGTCCGCGCGGAAGCACAAGCGGCGCCAGGCCGACCAGCCTATTCTTCTGCCGTTCAACAGTTCATTGCCGGCGCGGACAACAATCCCGTTACCCCATCGGCCATCGCGAAGACTAACAATTTTCAGACCCTTGAAATGTACGCCGGCGTGCAACTGGGTCCTGAGAACATTACCTTTGGAAAGCAGTCACTGTGGTGGGGACCTGGTCAAGATAGCGCGTTCGCTTTTTCAAACAATGCCGCCCCCATCTGGATGGTGCGCTTCGATCAATCAAAACCGCTGGTCCTGCCTGGGCCTTTGCGTTATCTCGGCAAGATTCGCACGCAGTTTATCTTCGGCGAACTAAGCGGGCATTCCTGGCCACCGCATCCTTATGTGAATGCGCAAAAAATTACTTTTGATCTGACCGACAATTTTGAGCTTGGCTTTACGCGTTCCGCCTTTTTTGGCGGCGCAGGCCACCCGCTCACTTGGCACTCATTTTTCAATTCGATGTTCTCACTGAGCAGCCCGGGCGTCGGTCCGAGCAACGCACCCGTCGCGAGCGCGCTAGATCCCGGCGATCGGCACAGCGGCTTCGATTTCCGCTGGCGTCTTCCCGGCTTGCGTGAATACGTCACGCTCTACTCCGATTCCTATGCCGATGACGATCCGAATCCGCTCGATGCGCCGCGCCGCTCGGCTTGGGGTCCGGGCATTTACTTTACGAAGATTCCAAAGCTGCGCCATGTCGATCTACGTTTTGAAAGCTATTCCACTTGGCTGTTTCGAAAGGACTATGGCGGCGAGTTCATTTATTGGAATGGCGATTACCATGATGCCTATACGAATCAAGGCAACGTTATTGGAAGTTGGGTTGGCCGTGATGCGCGTGCGCTGGTTGCCACCAGCCGCTATTGGTTTTCAGGCAAGAATTTTGTGGAAGCGCAATATAAGCAAATCAAAACCGGCAGCGAATTTGTTTTCGGAGGCGGTACGCAGACAGACGTTTCACTCAACAGTCAGTTCGCCTACAAGCAACAATGGCTCATTGGCGTATGGGCACAAGCGGAACGCTACTACATTCCATTGCTTGGATCTCCGCAACACGATCTCGCGGCGTGGCTGCAAATCACATTCACGCCGCGCGATTGGGCGATTCAGAAAAAATAGTGTTACTTTACGAAACCGAGCTTCTTCAGATCGGGCTCAGGCAACGGCTCGTTGAATTGCGCCTGCGTGAACGTTTCTTTTACTTGACCATCCACTAGCGCCACACCATACGGCGGATCAACAAACGTAAACGCCTTCTTCAGCTTGTCCAGTTCCAGGCTGGTTGAGGCTTGTTTGAATCCGGTGTCGTGTAGGAAGGAACCCGCCCACTGTGGATTCACTGTTGGAACAGACACGATTTTCGTGTCGCCCCAATTGAGTTTTCCCATAAACCGGGCTGCCGCGTCGCAATGCATGCACGATGGGTCATAGAAGAAAATAAAGACTTTGCCGTCTGCCAAATTTTGTGCTTTGCCATCGACAATCACAGGCGTGGGAACTTGCACTGCGCTGTGCTTCCAATTGTTTACGCCGTAGCTTAAGCTGGCCACCAGAGCGAGCGATGCCAGTATCGCGGCGGGCAACTTTGCGCTGACAACTCTCGCCGACCAAAGAAACGCCGCAACGCCCAACAAGAGCATCACGCCATCGCTGATAAAAAAGCCAGGCCCGATGCTGCGCTTGATCAACGGGAAGCAACTGCATTCTTTGCCAACCAGCGCGCTGTAATAGTAGCCGATCCAACCTAAAAAGAAAACAATCAAACCGGAGCCGAGTAAACCACCCCAGCGGCGCAGCTTTGGGACAAACAACATAAACGCCGCAAACACTTCAATGGTTCCCAAGGTAGACGCGCCAAGCCTGCCGAATCCTGCCGGCACCTTAGCCTGCTCTAACAGTTCGCCGGTCTTAAAAGGATCGAGCATCTTCCAACCGCCCGACACCAAAAAGATGATGCCTAATAAGATGGCGCAAACTGTCGCCACCGTTCGCTGCCAGCTAGCTGCTTCCACTGGCGACTGGTTGATTGCTGAATCCGCTATGCTTTGCATACCTACCTTAATTGTATTCTTGTTGCTAACCCATGAAAAAACATTATGCCGCCGTTTTAGTACTTTCCGCCTTGGGACTGCCTGCCGCCGGGTTGGATAAAATCGACGCCGAAGTGAAGGCCATCACAAAATCGGCCATCTTGATCGATACGCATAACGACATCCCGAGTTTCACAGTCGATGGCGCCGACATTGGCAACGCTCCGAAGAATCATACGGATATACCGCGGCTGAAAGCGGGCGGTGTGGGCGCTATCTTTTTCTCTGTTTATGTGTCGTCCAAATATGTGGACGGGAACCATTCCGCCAATCGCGCGCTACAGATGATCGATACCGTTTACACCGATATCCTTCACCGCTATCCGAAAGACTTTTCACTCGCGCTGACAGCGGCCGATATCGAACGTGCGCACCGCCAGCACAAAATCGCTGGTCTCTTGGGAATTGAAGGCGGGCATGCAATTGAAGATTCACCGCGTCTGTTGCGCGATTACTACCGCATGGGTGTCCGCTACATGACTTTGACGCACACCAACACGAACGGTTGGGCCGATTCCTCCGGCGACATAAACAAGCCGGGAGTGGAACATCACAACGGTCTTACGCCGCTTGGCAAAGACATTATTCATGAAATGAATCGCCTTGGCATGATGGTGGATATTTCGCACGTAGCCGACAAAACGTTTTACGATGCCTTGGAAACAAGTCAAGCGCCGCTGATTGCTTCCCACTCCGCTTGCCGCGCCATCACCAATGTTCCGCGCAACATGACCGATGACATGATCAAAGCGCTGGCGCAAAAGGGAGGTGTGATTCAAGTGAACTTCTACTGCAACTTTATTTCGCAAAAATCCGCCGATGCGCCCAAAGATGCTCCCGTGCGCGCAACCCTGGCTGATGTGGTGGCGCATATCGATCACGTTCGACAGATTGCCGGCATCGATGCGATTGGGATTGGCACGGATTTCGATGGCATTGAGTGCGCGCCGATCGGGCTTGACGATGTTTCGAAGTTTCCAAACCTGACGCGTGCACTTTTGGAGAAGGGCTATTCGCCGGCAGATATCAAGAAAATTTACGGCGGCAACACGCTGCGGTTGATGCGGCAAGTGGAGAAGGTGGCTGCGGGGCTGCAGCACTAAAGCATCTTTGCAACCTATAATAAACCGGAGGAGGGATGATGTCAAGTTTTTGCGCGAGCTGCGGTGCGGCCACGGGTGGTGGTAAATTTTGTCCGAAGTGCGGCAGTCCGCAAGTGACAGGCGACCGAGCGGAAGCTTCTATGTCGCAGATGCCGTACGCGCCTCCCAGGAAAAAATCGCCGGTTCTGAAAATTGTACTGATCACACTGGCTGTGCTCGTGATGCTGGGCATCGCGGGGTTGGTGAAGGTTTACTACGTAGCCAAAGATGTGGTGCAACAAGCAAGGCAAGAAATAGCGAAATCAAAGAACGGCCCTGCGCAGCGCACGCAAGCCGGTTGCGATCTTTTGAGCAAAGACAAGATGGCTGAAATTCTCGACCAGAAGGTTGTGCGGGTCGAAGGAAATGAGGCCGGCGATTTGCGTGAATATTGCAACTACTATTCAACGGCAAAAGTTGCCTCCGACGAAGACAAGAGCGACGAAGAGAAAAAGACTGACGAACAGTCAAAAGACGATAAGCCCGGTTTGAAAGATCTGGAGTCTCTGGCGAAGAAGATTTCCGCCGCGTCCAAAGACAGGCCTTTGGTTTCCGCGCAGATCTATCGAGGCAACGCGGAAGCTGCGTTGATCGGACTTAAGACTGTGACACGTCTGACGGGTAAGGGTCTGGAAAGTATTTCTGGTCCGTGGGATGAGGCATATTTTGGCCCTGGGGACACGACGTTTGTTGTTCGCAAAGGTGAGAATGGATTCCTGCTGACTCTGACCTTAGTCTCTGACAAGCGCAAAGCGGGTGTGGAGGTGGCCAAGGAGATGATCGGAGCGCTCTAGGCCTTCGCTGAAAAACGCGCGAGCGAGAATAACGGATCGGTGCGTTTCTTGCCTTCGACAAGATCCGCCATCCATTCACCAACGGCGGGGCTCGCTTTGAAGCCGTGTCCTGATCCGCCACCTGCGATCCAAGCGTTTCCACATTGGGGATGTTTGTCGAGAATGTAGTTTTCGTCTGGCGAATTTTCGTACTGGCAGACGAATGATTCTACGAGCGGCGCGTTCTTCAGTGCGGGAAAGCGAAACGCAAGATATTCGCGTGGCGCCTGAAGGCGATCCGCCGGTACGATGCGATCGGCGTTGTCCGGATCCCAGGGATGAGCGGGATCGTAGTCATCGCTCAATGTGTGGCCCACGATTTTGAATCCGCGAAAGTCGTTGCCGGGGATGCCGTAGTAGGAACCGGAGTCGAGCCAGACAGGACAGTGAACTTCTTGCAAGCTTTCGGCGCCGCGCGGAATTCCGAAAAACAAACCGAGTTGGCGAGCAGGTCGCACACGATCGCCGATTTCGTCGGGCAATACTTTTCCTAACCAAGGGCCGCAGGCGAAGACGTACTGATCTGCTCGCAGAGTGGAACCGTCGGAAAGGGACAGCTCTTGCATTTCGCCGCCGCGCACAGATCCTGGCTTCGCGGCAAGATTTCGATAAGTGCCTCCTTCTTTGACGAATCCTTCCATGACGGTCTCGCATGCTTTGCGCGAGGTGAGATATCCGGCGTGCTTTTCGAAAACCATCGAGTCGCGGCCTTCGAAATTGATTTGCGGAAAACGTTTCGCGGATTCGTTTCCGGTGAGATGTTCGAAAGGGAGACCCGCGTCGCCCAATGCTTTCATGGATGCGCGTTGGGAATCGTCTTCGTTGGGCGCCATGAAAAGAGCGCCGGTTTCATGCAAGAGATGGGCGCTCCATTTTGCTTGATTCTCACGCCAAAGCACGAGCGCACGAGCTACTAGATGCGTGTAGATGGTTTTGGTTCCATAAGAACCGCGGATGACTCGCGATTCACCACCGGCAGAACTGGAGCGCGCATTGCCAGGACCATAGGCGTCAAACAACGTCACTCTGTAACCGCGGCGCAAAAGGTGCAGCGCTGTCCAGCCTCCGAATGCGCCTGCTCCTACAACGGCAACACTTTTTCCATTT
>PMQB01000624.1 GCA_003169195.1 Bryobacterales bacterium | reverse complement strand
TGGGACGTGATGCGCAGCGATGATGCGGGTGACAACTGGCAGGAAGTCAGCGGTAATCTGCCGACGGATTTCGGATTCGTGATTGACGTCCATGCGCATGAACCTGACACGATTTATGTTGTGCCGATTAAGAGTGATTCCGAGCATTATCCGCCGGAGGCGAAGCTGCGCGTTTATCGCAGCCGGTCGGGTGGCCACGAATGGGAGGCGCTTGGAAAGGGATTGCCGCAGAGCGATTGTTATGTGAACGTCCTGCGCGATGCGATGTCAGTAGACTCACTCGATTCGTGCGGGGTGTATTTTGGCACGACTGGCGGGCAAGTGTACGCGTCGCCGGATAGCGGTGACAACTGGGCACCGATTGTGCGTGATTTACCGGCTGTGCTTTCAGTTGAGGTACAGACGCTCGCGTGATCCGGCTGCAGTTGCCGGCGCATTTGCGAACACTGGCGCAAGTGAGTGGGGAAGTGACGCTGGATGTGGCAGCGCCTGTAACGCTGGCTTCGATACTGGATGCGTTAGAAGCGCGCTATCCCACGCTGCAGGGGACGATTCGCGATCATGTTACGAAGAAGCGTAGGCCGTTTGTGCGCTTCTTTGCCTGTCAGGAAGATTTATCGCATGAGGCGACGGATGCGCTGTTACCAACAGCGGTAGCCGAGGGAAGTGAACCGCTGCTGATTGTGGGGGCGATTGCGGGCGGTTAGGCAACGTTGCCAGCTTCCGTAGTACATCCTAATCGAGGAGGACCGGGTAACGGAGGACGAAGTACGGCTACATGCCATTAGGTCGGCCAGATCGTGCTACTGGTGGTTCACCTCTATAAGGACAATCATGGCGACGAAGAAAGAGTCCGCATCATCTCGGCGCGAGCGGCTAGTAAGCGTGAACTCCAGCGATATTTTCTGCAAGCCACTTACTAAGCAACAGCGCACCAGAGCGGCGTTGCGGTGCAATCGAGCGCGATGTGCTGCGGGAACAGGAGGTCTTCATGGAAATGCCATTGCCACGGTAGAGCAACGGGCAGTTAAGCGTTCAAGGATCGGAGCAGTTGAAGAGTGCTTTCGATCTTGTTGCGAATGGTGGCGGGCTGTGGGACGGCGAGACGAATCTGGCCGCTTTGCCAAGCGAGGATGAGATGGGGCTGTGGATGGGGGATGAGGAGTTTTCGAATCGAGGTTTGCCGGTCGGGCGGAGCTAGTTCGGTTGTCACGGTTGCGAGTGGATATATTGTGACGGGCGGAATTTCACGGCCATTCAATTTGTGAGGAACGAATAGGAAGGAGTCTTGGCCTGCGTAGAAGACTCCTCCTATGCCGAGTGCGCCATCAACCTGCGAGCAAGGGATTTGATAAACCGCCTGAAACCCGGAGGGCAAAGAGTTTGAGATCCAGTCAGCGCCATTGTACAAACTGGTTTTCAACCAATTTGTTTTTCGGCGCATCATGATGGGAAAGAATGTGCCGAAAAACAAGCCGCCGAAGAAGGTGGTGAAGACTGCGCCGGTGAGCGGTGACATTAATAGATTCGGTGTGGAACGCAGTGTGAAGAAACTTGCAAAGCCTATCATTAGTCCGAACGAAGTACCCGCAAGCAGTGCGAGACGTTTCCAATAGCCGGTATCGTCGGCCAGGTAGCTCTTCAGCGTAATGATGTTGGGAATGTTTTGCGGCTTTGTCTCCGAGGTCATACTTGAAATTGTAACGGAGCTGCCGGCGTTGGAACCTTCCTTCTCCTAAGCACAGCGGCGGTGATGAGGGTAATGACGAGGCCCACGGGGAACGGTTCAAGAAAAGTGATGGCGGAGTTGTAGAGGGGATTGTCGTAGGTCTCCTTATATTTTTTCATTTCCAGAACTTTCGCCTGAACGGCGGCGGAGGTGGCACCTTGAGTCTGGAGTTTTTCGACGATGTGAGCGCTGTATTTGTCGATAAAATCGTGCATGAAATTGAAGTAGAGAACCTCCCAGGTGACGACATAAAACAGGCACGTAATGGCGGTAATGGAGATGCCAACGAGGAACGCTTTTGTGAAGGTAATCTGCCCGTTGGCGACGTTGTCGCGGTAGGAACGGACGCCGAAAAAGACCAGTAGGAACGAAAGCACGATGAGGGTGTAGCCAAGATACTCCGACCGGTCGAAGCCGATCGTGTTTTCCAACGGCACGGTGGCCACCATCATGGCGGAAGTGAAGACGCCTGAGATCAGGCCGAACTTGAGGATTGTTTGTTTCATGTGAGGCTCCTATATGGGGTTAAAGATATCGCGGAGGGGCGTTTTTGTCGTCATCCTTTCGTGTGATTTTCGCCTTTTGGGGGTGAATCATACGTTGGAGTGACCGACTATGGGAGCAGGCCGACCTCTTTGGCGAGTTGGACGGCTTGGGTGCGGCGTTTGGCGCCGAGTTTGTCGAAGACGCGGCTGGCGTGAGTCTTGATAGTGTTTTCGCTGACGAATAGCTTTTCGGCGATTTCGCGGTTGCTCAGGCCTTGGGCGATCAGCCTGAGCACCTCGAGTTCGCGGGGCGTGATGGCTAGGTCTTCGCGTTTTTTTTCGTCAGCGGCGAACGGTTGCGGCGTGGCGTTCGTTTGGCGCGCAGCCGAAAACTTAACGCCGAGCCAGATACCAAGGGCGGCGAAGGTCAGGGCAGTGAGTCCACCGTAGATTTGCAGGGAGTGCTCGATGACCAAGAAGCGGTACTCGGCCCACTTCAGTAGAGTGATGAGGCCGCCGCCGATGAGGCCATAAATAAGGACGTGCCGTCTCACTCAAGACTCGCGAGCAGACCGCTGGTTCGTTTGGCGTGGAAGGGCATGCCGATGGACTCAAACATCGCGAGCGCCTCGCGCAATAGATCGTGGGCTTTGATGTTGTCGCCGGGCGATTTTCGATCAAGCAGCGTGAGGGCGTACCATTCTCGGGCCATGGGCTGCGAGACGCGATAGGGAGCGGTGTCCATCTGGTTGATGGCGGTTAGATGATGTTGTTCGGCGGCGGCCCACTCGCCTGCACAGGCGGCGGCGATACCCGCGGCGGTGCGAAAGGGGGACGGATCCCAGGCGGCCCAAACTCCGGTGAGGAGGACGTCTTCGATAAGTGGGCGCAGTTGGGCGACCTCTTCTTTTTTACCCATGGATGCGAGACCAATGACGGATCTTTCTAATGCAAGCCAAGCGCCGATGGGATTGGGTTGGCCAAGTATGGGTAGTTTCCAATTGCGGTGAGTCCATAAGTCCCAAGCGCTTTGGCCACCGGTGGATTCGGCGCGGAAGGCGAACAGGCAGGCGTTTCGATAGCCCGACCAATGGGTTTCTTGTTCGACTTGGGTGAGGTCAGAGAAGTAGCGCTCTGCGTCTGGGAAGTTGCCGCGCAGAAAGGCGAGTGTGCCCAGTGAAATGGTGTTCAAGAAGCGGTACGGTTGCTGGTGCGCTTCACCGAACCTGCGGGCTTCTTCCATTTCGCGTTGAGCCGCGAGCAGATCACCGCGTCCCATATTCAATGTGCCCAAAGATGTTTTGTTTACCCACAAGGCGCCGTGATGGCCGACGCGCTCGGCCAATTGCAGCGCGCCAGGGAGTTGCTCCGCGGCTTCGAAGGTTTTGCCGCAACCTAGCTCGCAGACAATGTTGAAGCACTCGGCTTCGGCAACGCCCCACAAATCGCCAGCCGCACGCGGGGGCTCGGTCAAGCGTGGTCCGGCGGTCTGGAGCAGCAGCTGAAATTGCATGGAATGGTAGAGGCAAATCATCGACACCCAATCGATGAAACCGTTGGGCTTGTCGCCTTCGGTTTCTTTCCACTGAGATCTGATTTCCGCAATGAGGGTAGCGGCAGCGGCGGCCTCACCTTCGTTGGACAATTCACCGGCACGGGCGGCGAGCAGACTCATCTTCAGACGGGGGTCGGCTGATCCGAGCCTCTCGAGGGCACTGTCAATGGTGAGACGTGAGGCGGCAAGTTGGACACGCCATGCCTGGTCAACGGCTAGGCTGAGACCGATGGCGGCAGCTTTTGCCACGGCACCGGCTTTGTCATAAAGCGCGATGGCTTTCTGATATCCTTCGACGGCCTCATCCCAACGGCCGATGCTGCGCAAGGCGGAACTTCTGAGGGCGGTTAGCTCAGCAACGCGGACGCTGTTTTCGCCTTCCCATAGAGACAGTGCGTTTTCCAGATGCGCAAGGGCTTCCTCATGCGCGGCGCCAGCGCTGGCATTCTTGGCGGCCAACATGAGATAGGTGGTGGTTTTTTCGGGATCGGATGTGGCGCCAGCCTGATAAAGATGATGGGCAAGAGATAAGGCTTGCGATTCGAGGTTGGCGGCGTGTACGCGTTCGATGGCTTCGGCCACGCGCGCATGTAAGCGTTGGCGGCGCGGAAGAGAGAGCGTCTCGGAAAGCGTCTGGCGCACGAGTTCATGGCCGAAGTGATAGCGTGCGTCGCGGCCCGGAGGTTCAGCGGCTACTAAGTGCGCGCGTTCGGCTTCTTCAATGGCATCGAGGACGGCGTCAGGCTGTTGGTTTTCCAGTTGTTCGAGAAGGCGGACGCTGAAGCTGCGGCCAATGACGGCGGCGGTGGCGAGGATACGCTGAGCATCCGAGCCCAAACGATCTAACCTTCGTCCGAGTACCAAGCGAACGCCTTCAGGCACTTGCAACTGATCGACACGCAGGCCCTGGCGCCACAGACCGGCCTCGTCAAACAGTTTGCCTTCTTCGGAAAGATGGCGGAACACTTCTTCGACGAAGAATGGATTGCCTTCAGTTTCTTCGAAGATGACGCGCGCCAAGGAAAGCGGAGGCTTTTGGCCGCTCATGGCCGCGAGCATCCCTTCGACGCCGCTGACGGTCAAGCGCCGCAGCGAGATGCGCGCGGCCAACTTTTGGCGCAGCAAAGTTTCCAAAGTTTTGGCAAAGGGACGTGACACCTCCAGTTCTACATCGCGATAGGTGCCGATGAGCAGCATGGGAATGGTGGGGATGGTTTGTGCCAAATGCTGCAGCAGCAAAAGCGTGGGCTCGTCGGCCCAGTGGAGGTCTTCGAATACGTGAACGATGGGCGTGGTTTTGGAAGCGCGGTCAATGAAATCGCGATAGGCGTTGAACAAGAAACGGCGCTGCTGGGCGGACGGGAGCTGAATGGGCGGAGGAATGTCTGGATACATGCGCCGCAGTTCGGGCATGAGCTTTGCTATTTCAGATGCCGAGTCGCCTAAGGCGGAACGAAAGGCTTCTTTCGGCGCGACGCGCGCGGTATGCTCCAACATTTCCACGAAGGGCACATAGGGCGGCGCGCCTTCCATTTCGTAGCAGTGGCCGATGTTGGCGTAAGCACCACGGCGGCGCGCTTCTTCCAGAACGGCTTTGATGAGGTGCGTTTTGCCGATGCCGGGCTCGCCACCAATCATCACCATGGAGCCATGGCCGGCGAGTGCTTCGTCCAGATGACGCCATAATTCCTTGCGCTCTATTTCGCGCCCGATGAGTGGAATTGCGGGTTTGGCCTCTATTTCAGGCTCTGCTGTTTGCGCACCCGCTACGAGCCGGCCGAGATCAGCGCGCACTTCCTCCATTGTTTGATAGCGGTCTTCACGCGCTTTTGAGAGCAGCTTGCGGATAAGCAGCATGGGGCCTTGCGGTAGATCTCCGGTGAGATTTGGTGGATCGCGCAGGATGGCGGCCAGGGTTTCGTTGTTGGAAACGCGCCGGAACGGATGGGGCGTCCCCAGCATTTCGCACAGCAGTATGCCGAAGGAAAAAATGTCGGAACGTTGATCGAGCGGCTCACCCCTGATCTGCTCGGGCGACATGTATTCGGGGGTTCCGATGGCTGCGCCGTACTCGGTTAAGGCTGGACCCGTGCTGACAACCGTGGGAGCGGATTGCTCAATTGGTTGCGATGTTCCGAATTGTTTGGCGAGTCCGAAGTCCATCACTTTGACGTGGCCGTGGGCAATCATGATGTTCGCGGGTTTCAAATCACGATGCAAGATGCGTTGCTTGTGCGCTTCTTCCAATGCTTCTGCGACTTCAGAGGCCATGCGCAATGCCTCCGTTTGCGGCAGGCTGCCGCCATAGATGCGCTCGTCGAGCGTTTCGCCATCAATGAACTCCATGACCAGGAACAGCACGCCGCAGTCTTCGTCCATTTCGAAAACCTTGCAGATGAAGGGATGGTCGAGGGAAGCGGCGGCGGCGGCTTCACGGCGAAGTCTTTCGTGGGCGGCGGCACTGGCGGCGAGATGGCCGGGTAGAACTTTGATGGCTACTTGTCGGCCGAGTTTGGCATCGCGGGCCCGGTACACTTCACTCATACCGCCGGCTCCGAGAGGCGTAAGGATTTCGTAGGCTGCGAGTTTGTCGCCTGCTGAGAGATGCATGAACGTTTGAACCAAGTTTATCCGGTCACGGCTTCGCACGCAAAAAATCAGGCCTGTCTTGTGGAAAGTTCTTCGACAGC
>PMQB01000532.1 GCA_003169195.1 Bryobacterales bacterium | reverse complement strand
TGCGCGCCGAATTTGCCCAGTCGAACCAGATCGTGCTCGACCGAAGCACCGAATTGGCCGGCATGAAGAAGTTGGATCTGCGTCCGGAAGCGAACTTTACCAAGGCGTCGATCATCCGCCTGTCGCAAGCTTTGGAAGCAGACATGGTGGTCTACGGCAATTATGAGGTGAAGCTACCCAGCGGCGTTTCGCAATTGAAGGACGGCAACATCTTGATTAACGCTCAATTGATCGACCTTCGGAAACTGCAAAACGCCCCGGACGTTTCCGAAGCGGGCAAACTGCTCGACCTATCGAAATATAAGGAGCACCTAGCCTGGCAATTGCTGAAGTATATCGATCCGCGCTCGCAGACTACCTTTGAGCAATTCATAGCTAACCGACCGTTGACGCGCCTGGATGCGGAAGAAAGCTACATTCACGGACTCCTTTCGAACGACAAAGAGCAGCAGAAGAAGTGGTTTCTGCAAGCGGCCAATTTAGACCCGCACTTCGTAAGTCCAGCCTTCGAATTAGGCAAGCTTTACTTAGAACGGAAGGATCCAAAGCAAGCGCTCAAATGGCTACAGCGTGTGCCGGTGGCGGACCCCCGTTATTTGGAAGCGCGGTTTCGCATGGGAATTGCGGCGTATCAGTCTGCTGATTACAGTACGGCCGTTAACTATTTCAAAGAAGTGGCGGATGTGATGCCGCTGCATGAGGTTTATAACAATTTGGCGGCGGCGGAAGACCAGCTCAGTCTGCCGCCTACCGTTGATGATTACCGACGCGCAGTGGACGGAGATCCGGCCGACGTATCTTATCTGTTCAATTTGGGAGCAGCCTTGCTGCGCCGTAATTTGTTTGAAGAAGCTCAGCAGAAGTTACAGGCTGTGATGGACCACTCACCTGACGATGCGGAAGCGGATGAGTTGCTGGCGCAGGCTCAGGAGCACAAAACAAGTCCGCCCGGCACCAAACCCCTGGCACCGGCCCGTTTAAAGATGTCGATGGATTCGACGGCCTTTCGACAACTGAAAGCCATGTTACAGCCGAAAGCGAAGTAGCCCACAGATACCGCGGCGGTATAACCTAGTGGGTTAGAAAGTATAATCAAAGCTCTTGATGCTTGAAGCTTTTGGCCTGTCCGATCCAGGCTGTGTTCGCTCGAACAATGAGGACTACTTCATTAGTGACAGCGAATCTGGCATATTTATACTTGCCGACGGCATGGGTGGAGCCAATGCCGGCGAGTACGCTTCTCATCTCAGCGCCGAAATGTTGTATGAATACCTGCTGAACTCCGCAAATCAGACAGGTTTGGAGATGCTGGAGCACGGATTTCTGGAAGCGAACTGGGCGGTTCGGCAAGCAGCACAAGCCAATTCAGAACTGGCAGGGATGGGAACCACGCTGGTAGTTGCCCGAGATATTGGAGAGGCCCGCTTGCAAATTGGCAGTGTCGGCGATAGCCGGGCTTACCTTTCTTCTAAGGGTGCGATCTCATTGCTGACGCAGGATCAGACCTGGGTGGCGGAGGTGGGTGCGCGGCTGGGGCTCAGCGATGAAGCTCTTAAGAAACATCCTATGCGCCACGTATTGACGATGGCGGTTGGCAGCACGGAAGACCTGAGAATTTCAACCTGTATCGTGCAAATGCAGCCGGGCGACACCGTTTTGCTGTGTTCGGATGGGCTGCACGGGGTGGTTGGCGAAAAAATCTTGGGAGAAGCACTTGATTCTGAGAAAACTCTAGCAGAGAAATGCCACTACCTTGTAGAGGCCGCCAAGGATGAGGGAGGACCGGATAACGTAACAGTTGTCCTTATCAAACTCGTATAGCTGGCGCGCCCATGCTTTATGAGATTTCTCTCGCTTCTGCTGTGCCCCATGCTGGCCCTCAACCCCATCTGGGCCCAAACCAACTCCGCAGGTTCAAACGAACCCAGCCCTGAATCTCCGCTCCACGTTCATGTTGTGGACGATCCAGGTTCCGCACCAACGCTGTCCACTTCGACGAAGGGCTACGTGATGCAAGTGACCGACTCGTCGGGCGCGCCCGTGACCGGAGCCGCCGTTGCTCTTAGGCTGCCGGAGGATGGACCGACCGGCCGCTTCGCAAACGGCTTGCGCGCCTGGGTAGCGTATTCTGACGCGGCCGGCATTGCGCGGTTCCCGGTGATTGAGTGGGGCGAAAACGCCGGACGAGTGGACATGAGAGTCACGGCGGCGAAAGGTTCTAATCACGCGGGCCTGGTGATTCCACAGCAGCTAGCTGCAGAGCATCGGTCGGTGAGTGTGGTTTCTGTGCCGATGGAGTCACTGGTTCCGGCTCCTGCTCCCGCGATCGCCGTCGCCAAGCCGACGCCGCCACAACAGCCGCAAATCGCTCTGCCAAATCTGCAGCCGGGCACCTTGCCGCAAGCGCTGGCCGATACGATTCCGCTGAATAAGACGCCCTTGCCAACGCCGCCCTTGGACCTTTCGATGAATGTGTCGAAGAGCGGTTCGTCTGCGCCGCCAATGACTGGGCACACGCTGGTCCCGAATCCTCCCCCTGCCAACAAAGAAAACCCGGCGGACGCTGAGCCCACCGTAACGATTACGAATTCGCCGACGGGCGCGGGCGGATCGCATGACAGCCACAGCAAGAAATGGTTGGTGCTGGTGGCGGTGGGTGCCGGTGCGGGTGTCGGAGCCATGATGGCGCTGAAGGGCCATGGCAGCAGCGGCAGCAGTGCGTCTTCCACCGGCGTTTCAGTGGGTGCTCCCACGATTACGATCGGCCACTGACCGGCCTTCTTTCCCATAGAGATTTGATATGAAACCTTTCGTAGTTTGTGGTTGGGTGTTGTTTGCAGCAGGCGCCATGCTGGATGCTCAACTGGTGGTTCCTCAACTAGGAGTGGCGCGTTTTTCCGACGGGTCTGTTCACCCGATCCGCGGTGTGGCGGCGAATCTGATTGTGCAGGCACGATCCATTGGAAATGCCGATAGCGCTTCGTTTTCGGATTCCATCGGTTTGACGTCGACCAATGGATTCGTTCGCCTGGTCCGGCCCGACGGCATAGTGTTAGGCGAATATCGCTCGGGTGAGCAGCAGCCGATTCTGGCTATCGACTCAGCCGCGCAATCGGCAGCCGCATGGTTACCGTCGAAACATGTGCTGGTGCATTGGGATGGCCACCAATTTGTAGAGGTGCCGATTGACGATTCGTCGTTTGTGGGGCGCGTTAGTTTTGTCAGTCTGAAAGCCGATAACACTGCACAATTTTTCGTGGTACGGGATGATTCCTCGGTCGCGCGCTTTCAGGTGACGCTCCCTTCCGGCCGAGTGACAAGCGCTGATATAGAGCCTTCAGCGCGTGGGCCGGTCTTTGTGCAGCAAGGTTGGATGCTCACGCAAGATGCCTGGGGCCTGATTGCCGAAAGGGCCAACGGTAACCGGCAAACCATTCAGTTGAGCGCAAAAGCGCTGCCGGCTAGCGATTTGACGATGGAGCGGATGTCCAATCATTGGTTGCACGTATCATCGAAATCGACAGGCACGGATTGGGCGCTTTATTTAGATGCGGGAAAACTATACATCTCGTTCATGCCGCCAGCAGCCATAGGAGCCGCCCGATGAAGAGTCTTTTGATCGCTGCGCTGCTCTTTGCTGCGAACGCCGCTTACGGCCAAACAACCTCGCCGTTCACGTTGTATGTTCATGACACTACCGGCACGCTGCCTGATACGGTCTTGCCGTCGATTGATCAGTTGGCGAGTACGCCAGTGGGCGGCAGCACTCCGCTTGTGCTGAAGATGCTGAACACTTCCGCGAACAATGTCAATTTTGTGGTGGCGCTGGTATCCACCTCGTCTACCTCAACGGCGGCGAATCCTAATTTCTCGATCACTGGACTTTTTCAGAACCAGGTTCTCGCGCCGGGAACCTCGGTCTTGTTCACGGTGAATTTCGCTCCGACGACTGCTGGGCCGGTTACGGGATATCTGAACTTGGAATTTCAGATCCAGCAAAACGGGTGTGTCTTTTCCGGAACCGGGACTATCTGTGCAGGCAACAACTCGAATGTCAGCACGCTGACGGGCACAGCGACAGCACCGCAGCTTACCTTGACGTATCAATCGCCAACGGGTCCAGTGGTGCTTATTCCTTCGAGCAGTTCGCCTTTGAATTTCCCGAACACCTCTTTGACCTCCACTAGCCCGATCACGTTCACGCTGACCAACCCAACGAGCATTCCGGCAACCACGCCCACCGTCTCGCTGCCTGTGATAAACACGAACGCGCCGAGTGCCTTCTCGCTAAATGCGTCGGGATTGCCGGCAACGATCGGTGCTGGACAGTCGGCGAATTTCACGGTGACCTTTGCGCCCAGCCAAACTGGTTTGGCGAGTGGCGAATTGCAGGTGGGCGCGAACATTTATCCGATTCAGGGCGCGGGTGTGATCATTGCCACGATTGACGCCCTGCAAATCTCTTACACGGATGCAACGGGCATCCGGACCTTGCCGCAAGCCGCGACGCCGATTTCATTCGGTCAGGTTCTGCCAGGCAGTGGCGCCAGTTCAGTGCTGACGTTCAGTGTTCTGAATCCTACGACTTCGGCTAACTCAGTGACGCTTCCATCGATTACGGTTTCAGGAACGGGTTTCTCGGTCTCTGGCCTACCCGCTTTCCCCGTGACCATTGCTCCAGGGAACTCCCTCTCTTTCAAGGCGGCTTTTACGCCGGTTTCCGCGGGCACTTTTACGGGGGGTCTGACGATCGGCAGCCGAA
>PMQB01000610.1 GCA_003169195.1 Bryobacterales bacterium | reverse complement strand
TCTTCCCCCAATTTTTCCCTCTCCGCCGCACGCTGAACGAAGCTACTTTTTCGCCTTCCCCACTCCGGTGATTGGGTTCGTTTTTTCAGCCTCCAACAGCGTCACAGCTTGGCTTCGTTTTTGCAAATCCTCCGCCTCCGCCGAAGCAAAATGGGCGTCGAGTCTTGCGCTGGCCTTGGGTTTGTTTTTTCATTGCGGCCAATGGCTGCCATCGGTGGCTTCGAAGCGCAAATGGCAACCCGACAAACCCGTTCCGCAAGATGCGTCTTCCCTTCGCCTCCCATCCAGAACCCGCCGAAGAGTACCATAGAAACATGAAGTTGACGATCGACGTTGACCGCGAGGAAGACGGCCGCTGGATCGCCGAAGCCCTCGAGCTTCCCGGCGTCATGTGCTACGGCCAAACGAGCGATGAGGCGATTAGCAATGCGGAACGACTCGCCATCGAGGTCATCGCAGACCGCATCGCCCACGGCGAACTGCCATCTTCAGCCCTAGGCGTTGCTTTCACCATCTCCGATGAGCACTTGGCCCGCCACTAAGGCAAAGCGCGTGCTTGCCGCCCTTGAAAGAATCGGGTGGCGCATCAAACGTCAGCGGGGTTCTCACCGGCTGCTAGCGCGAATCGACTGGACGGACTACGAGTTCGCTTTTCACGACCAAGAGGAGATTGGGCCTCGAATGCTGGCAAAGATTTCCAAACGAACAGGACTCACGCCCGACGACCTTTAACTACCCCCCGCCACCTCCAACACCACCCGCCCCTTCTCATCCACCCGCGCCCCAAACGTCTTCAACCCGCACTCCCCCACCACCGCCGCCCCAGTCGTCAACTAGAACTTCCACGCATGCAGCGGACAAACCAACGTCGACCCACCCAATAACCCGTCCGCCAACGGCCCCCCTTTATGCGGACATGCCGCTTGTACCGCAAACACTTGGTCAGATCGATTCCGGAATACCGCAATTTTCTGTCCTCCGATTTCAAAATTCCGCCCCTCGCCAGGCGGTATCGATGTTAACGGCCCAACAATCACTTCACTCATACCCGTCTACTGCAACACCGGCAAAATCGACACAAACTGATTCGCTGTCGCCGGTGCATACGCTTCCTTCCACGGATCTTTATAACTCGCCACCGCCGCCGCAATCTCCGCGTCCAGCCGCGCCGCCATCCCTTCGCTGTCCTCCACCACTACTTGCTTGATCTTTTCAATTCCTAACCGCGCCACAAACCCATACGTCCGTTCCAAATACTTGGCGTTCTCCCGGTAATACTGAATGAACCGCGCCGTGTACTTGATCACATCTTCATGGCTGTCCACCACGCAAAGAATGTCGCCCTTCCGCACATGCGCCCCGGCCGCACCGCCCACATAAATCTCCCACTTGCCGCCTTCCACTGCCACCGCGCCTACATCTTTCACCATCGCCTCCGAACAATTTCTCGGACACCCCGCCGTCGCAAGCTTCAACTTACCCGGCGCATCCACGCCTTGTAAATACTTCTCAATCTTGATCGCGAGCGAAGTACTATCACCCACGCCGAACCTACAAAATTCCGTCCCGATACAGCTCTTACAAGTCCGGTATCGTTTCGCATACGCATAGCCGGACGGCATGTCCAAGTCCTGCCACATCTTCGGCAGGTCTTCTTTCTTCACGCCCACCAAATCAATGCGCTGCCCGCCCGTCAGTTTCACCAGCGGCACTTTGTACTTCTCCGCCACATCCGCAATGCGCCGCAATTGATCCGGATTGGTCACCCCGCCTGGCATCTGCGGAATCACCGAGAACGATCCATCCTTTTGAATGTTCGCGTGCACCCGGTCATTGATAAACCGCGCATCCCGCTCGTCTTCATACTCCGAAGCCCAAATCGTATTCAACAGCGACGCCAACCCTGGCTTGCTCCCCGCATCTTCTTTTCCACCCGCCAGCGCCTTGAACACCGCCGACACCGACTTCAACCCTTGCGCCTTGCAAGCCTCAATCAACTCTGGCTTCGTCATCGGCACGCCAGGCACATAGTAATGAACCGAAGGATCTTCCTCCGTCTCCCCGCCGCAGGCCCACTCCACCATCTCCGAAACCATGGCCTTGCACGATCCGCAACCCAAGCCCGCGCGTGTCGCTTCCATCACGGCCTTCGCACTGCGCTTGCCATTCTTCACACACGCCAAGATGCCGCCCTTGCTCACGCCATTGCAATTACAAACCTGCGCATCCATCGGCAGTTCTTCAAACGTTACCTTCGCTGAGGGCGCGCCGATATCGAACAGCAAACTCAACCGCTCTTCCGGCAGCGGCGTCCCACGGTCGAACGCCTGCATAAGATAAGCCGCCTTGCTGATGTCCCCCAGCAAGATGCCGCCCATCAATCGCCCATCACGCACAATCAGCTTCTTGTAGGTACCCTTCTTCGGCTCAGTGAACTGCACAATCTCATCGCGCTCATCCTCCGGCTCAAACACCCCCATCGACGCCATATCCACGCCGGCCACTTTCAACTTCGTCGCTACCTTCGAACCGTGATAAGCCGCCTCTTTGTTCTTGCCCGTAATGTGATCCGCCAACACCTTCGCCTGCTCCCACAACGGTGCAACCAAGCCATACAACCGCCCACGATGCTGCGCGCACTCACCCACCACATAAATGTCGGGATCGTCCACCGACCGCATCTGATCGTCCACCACAATCGCCCGCTCCACCGTCAGCCCACTGCGCGCACCAATCTCCGCATTCGGCGTGATGCCCGTTGAGATCACAATCATCCCGTAATCGGCCTTCGACCCGTCTTTATACTCAAGCCCGGTCACCTCCGTGTCTCCCAACACGCGCACCGTATTCTTATTGAGCTTTACGCCGATCCCCAGCTTCTCAATGCTGGTCTTCATAATCGCGCCCGATTGCGCATCCAACTGCTGCCCCATCAAATAAGGCCCGCGGTGAATCACATCCACCTGAATGCCAAAGTTGCGCAACCCGCTCGCCGCTTCTAACCCAAGCAGCCCTCCGCCAATCACCGCCGCTGGCCCACGACCGCGTGCGTATTCCGCAATCTCACGGCAATCGTCAATCGTTCGAAACACAAAGATCCCCGGCTTGTATCCACCATCCGGCAGCGTCAGTCCGTCAATCGGAGGAATGTACGCACGGCTTCCTGTCGAGATGATCAACTTGTCATAAGGCTCCGCCGTGCCCTCGCAGCCCAGCACAATGCGCGACCGCCTCAGGATGCTATCCGCCATCACGCCGACATGCAGCTTGATGTCGTTCTCCACATACCATTCCAAAGGATTCAAGTAAATCTCACTCTCATCCTGCGTGCCGTTCAACACGTTCGAAAGCAAGATCCGGTTGTAATTGCCATACGGCTCATCGCCAAAGATGGTGATATTGAACTGGTCGCCGCCGTCGCGCGCCAGAATCTCTTCCACCGTGCGCGCCCCGGCCATCCCATTGCCCACGACCACCAGATTTTGTTTCGTCGCCATCGTTAAAACTCCACCAGCCCCACGTCAATAACTACTTCGCCAACCGTCCCCGCCGGAGCCGCCAGTTGCACCTCCAGAGTTGTATCCGGATGCAAGTCCTCCGTCACCGCCAGCGCAATGTGAATCGCACTCTTCGCGCCCACCGGAAAGTACCGCATCGGCGTGCTGTCCCGTTTCACCAGAAAGTAGACCAGCTCATTCGACGAATTGCCCGCTCTAAAATAGGTCAGTTGGCAGCGCTTATCGCTGGGCACCTTGTACATCACGCTCGGCACTAGCGGGAATGGACTCCCCAAACCCTTCCCGTTAAACGAATACGTACCTTGCAAAAACTTTGGCTTCTCTAACATTCCATCCCTTTCTTGATACGCACTGCACAAACCTTAAACTCGGGCATCTTCGACGTCGGATCAAGCGCCGGATTCGTCAGCAGATTCGCCCTGCCCTGCCCCGCAAAATGAAACGGCATGAACACCGTGTCCATGCGAATCGTGTTCGTCAACTGCGCCGCCGCCGTCGCTTTGCCACGCCGCGTCGTCAGTTGCACCGCATCGCCTTCTTCAATGCCATACATCCGCGCCATCGACGGATGAATCTGCACAAACGCCCGCGGCGCCATCTCCAGCAATTTCGCCACCCGCCGCGTCTGCGTGCCTGATTGATACTGCGCCATGACTCGACCCGTTGTCAGATACAGCGGATACTCTTGATCGGGCTGTTCCGCCGCACCGCGAAACTCTACTCGATGAAAGCGCGCGCGCCCGTCCGGTGTCCCGAATCGCTCTTGAAACATCCGCGGCGTCCCCGGATGATCTTCACTCGGACAAGGCCAAAACACTCCTTCTTCGTTCTTGATGCGCTCGTACGTAATCCCCGCGTAATCTGCCACGCCACCCGCCGTCGCTGCCCGCAATTCTGTAAACACTTCTCTGGGCACACACGAGAACCGGCTCTTCGCTCCTAGCCGTTCCGCCAGACTCGAAATGATTTCGAGATCGGTCCGCACGCTCTCCGGCGGATCTGTTGCGCGCCCTCGATACAACACGCGCCCTTCCAAATTCGTCATCGTGCCCTCTTCTTCCGCCCACTGCGCCGAAGGCAACACCACATCCGCCCGCTCCGCCGTTTCTGATAGAAAGAAGTCCGTCACTACCAGAAAATCCAACGCATCCAAACGCGCTTGCACATGCCCCGCTCGCGGTGCCGACACCGTCAGATTCGAACCAAACACCAGCAGCGCTCGCACGCCATCGTTCGTTCCCAGCCGGTCCAACATTTCATATGCCGAACACCCCGGCATCGGCAAATCCTTTTCATCCACCCCCCAAACCTTCGCAATATGCGCGCGATGCTCTGGATTGTCTAGCTTTCGATATCCCGGCAATTGGTCAGCCTTCTGCCCGTGCTCACGGCCGCCTTGCCCGTTCCCCTGCCCCGTCAAGCAACCGTATCCGCAATAAGGCTTGCCCACCTTGCCCAACGCCAGCGCAACATTGATAAACGCCAGCACATTCTCCACGCCATTGCTCTGCTGCTCCGGCCCGCGCGCCGTCAAAATCATCGCCGTCTTCGCAGTGCCCAGCAGCTTCGCCGCCTGCATCAATTGCTTCTCAGGAATTCCAGTGATCCGCTCCACCCGGTCCGGCCAATACGACAACGCCAGATGCCGCACTTTCTCAAAGCCGCTTGTCCGCTCGGCAATGAACGCACTATCGATGTATCCTTCTTTGATCGCGACGTGCAACAGGCCATTCGCCAGCGCAGCGTCGGTGCCCGGGGTGATTTGCAAATGCAGCGTCGCACCTTCGCAAGTCTTCGTCGCTCGTGGATCAACCACAATCAACGAACCGCCATTCTTCGCCTGCGCTTCGAAATGCTGCATGATCGGTGGCATTGTTTCCGCCGCATTGCTGCCAATCAGCAGAATCACGTCGGTCTTTCGGATATCGGTTAAAGGAAACGGTAACCCGCGATCCACGCCTAACGCCTTAATGGAAGCTGCCGCTGCCGATGACATGCAGAAACGTCCGTTGTAGTCTATCTGCGAACTGCGCAACGCGACACGCGCAAATTTACCCAGCAGATAAGCTTTTTCGTTTGTCAATCCGCCGCCGCCAAATACGCCCACGGCGTCGGGACCAAACTGTTGTTGAACGGCTTGTATCTCTTGCGCGATCCGGTCCAGTGCCTGCTCCCAGGACACCGGCCGCAGTTCGGCCTCTTTCGACATACGCATAAGCGGTGTCAGCAAACGATCTGGACTCTGCAGTAATTCAGCCGCCGTCCAGCCCTTCTGACAGAGCCCGCCCAAATTTGTAGGAAAATTACGCGACGCAACGGTCAAATCGCCATCCGTGCCGTGCAACTTCATCCCGCATTGCAACGCGCAATACGGGCAGTGCGTCTCACAAGACGTCGCTGTCTTGACAGGACTAAGAACCGGTCGCATAACTGTTAGCTGGCAGCGACACAGTCTGAACAGCGCGATCTTCCTCCGCCGCCGGAAATCGAATCAACAGCGAGAGCGAAGAAATCACCGTCACCAAAACTCCCAAAATCGTCAGCGCTTCCGGCCACGTCAGGCTCTGCGTCTTGAATAGGAACCCAGCCAGCACCGCGCCCAAATTGCCGCCCGCTCCCACAATGCCCGCCACCGCGCCCACGCCCTTCGGATTGATGAAAGGTGTCAGCGCATACGTCGCCCCGTTCGACATCTTTACGAACAGCCCCGTCATCATCATCGTCGCAATCGCCAAAGGCAACAAATGCTGGTGCGAAAACACAATCAGCGCAAGCCCTTCGCAAAACAGTGTGCAGCCCAACAACCGCGATCGGCCCTTTAATCCAAAACGCGCATTCGCTTTATCGCTCACAATCCCACCCAGCGCGCGCGCGAACAGATTCATCATGCCGAAGCTGCTCGCCACCAAACCAGCAGCCGCCATCTTCAGCTTGAAGTTATCCACGAAGTAAAGCGCCGCCACGTTATCTATGGTCAACTCAATTCCAAAGCAGCCACCATAGATCAACGCCAGCGCCCAAACCCGCTTATCTTTCAGCGCTTCGCCAAACGCTTTATTCGCATTCGATCGCGTAGCCTTCGGTCGATCCTTCCAATCCCCAGTCGGCGTATCCTGCGTCAAGAAGTAATAAGCAATTCCAGTTAAGAGAAGCGCGATCCCGCAAACTACCATCGATAATCGCCAACTTGCCCAAGCCGCCAAACCCATGCTTAGGAACGCGCCGAAAATCATCGGCATCACCATTTGCGTAACGCCCCCGCCTAAATTGCCCCAACCGGCCGCCGTCGCATTCGCCGTGCCCACAATCTTCGGAGCAAACATGATGGTGGTGTGATACTGCGTAATCACAAACGACGCGCCAATCATTCCAATCGCCAAACGGAATAACAAGAACGTCGAATAATCGTGCGCCAAACCAACGCCCATCACCGGCAGTGATCCCACCAACAACAACGCCGTATACGATCGGCGCGGTCCAATGTGATCGCACATCCAGCCGATAATCAGCCTGGCCAGAATCGTAATCGCTACCGACGCAATGATGGAGTTGCCAATTTGTGCTTTGCTGAGATGCAATTCGTCGCGAATGATCGGCATCAACGGCGCGATACCGAACCAGCCGAAAAAGCACAGGAAGAACGCAAACCAAGCCATGTGAAACGCTCGCATCTGCGGGCTATGAAAATCGAGTAGATTAATTTTAGTGGCACGTTCGGTGCTGGTCATGTCAGTGTCCTTATGTGTCGAAATACGGCGCACTGCACTCGAACAGAGAGGGCTGCGGAGAACTTGCACGAACGGGGTGGGGACGAGCTGACGTAGCCCTCGGATTAACTAAAGTTACCACGTACTTCTAGCCGAAATACTGGCAATTTCATGATTCCATTGACCCCACAATCGAAAATTCAAATCACCCCTATGGCCTTCCTGAATTTAACTGTTACTCTACCCCTGGAGGAGTATCAATGAAGCGATTTATGCGTGTTGGCATACTCACCGCGCTTGCGACAACAATCCTTTGCGCGGACGTAAGCTACCGGGAAACGATCAACCTCAAAAGTGGCATGCTCGTCGACATGCTGCAANNTTAGAGGGTCAAACTTACGATGTTTATCTGAAGGGCAACCAAATGGCGCGAATCGGTTCGCACTCGTCTTACATTTATGACATGGATGCCGGCACCATGACTTTGATTAACCATGATCGCCAGACCTATTCAGTTCAGACGTTCGATGAGATGAGCCAACAGTTCCAACACATGCAACAAAAGATGGGCAAAGCAATCGGCGATCTACAGTTTGATGCAAAGGTCAGTAAGACCGGACAAACACAGCAAATTGGCGGCGAAACCGCAACGGAAACCGTCATCACCCTCACCGCGAAACAATCGAGTGAGCAAGGCCAGATGGCGGCCACTGTTCATAGTTGGCTTGTGCCCATGAACCCCGTTCGGCAGCAGGTTCGCGATTTTCAAAAGCGCCTTGGCGAAAAAGTTTCGTCTGCTATGTTGACCGGCGTCTCACCAATGCTGAGTTTCGCGGGCAGTGGCTTGAGCGCAGCGCTAAAGGAAATGTCAAAAATTGACGGAGGCTATCCAGTCCTAAGCATCGCTACGGTTACTGGGTCTTTAGGCGCGGGCAATCCGCTGGCTGCTCTCGCCGCAATGAGTGGCGGAGCTGCAACCGACCCAAATGCTCCTTTGATCGTCACCGAGTCGCGCTATGACAACTTCGTTGAGGGCGCAGCCAACGAATCTAAGTTTGCCGTCCCGGCTGGCTACAAGCTGGAGAAAGATGCACAGTTCTCTGCACACTAAGCGAAAAGCCCGTCCGATTTCCACCGGACGGGCTTTAAACTATTCAATTTCGCGTGGGCGCTTCTTGCGGTTGCGCTTGCGGGCGAGAGCTTCTTTGGTGCGGCGCTTTTCCCCTGGTTTCAGGTAGAACGAATGCCGCTTAATCTCTTTAACGATATCTTCCTGTTGTACTTTACGTTTGAACCGTCGCAGAGCGCTTTCGAGCGTCTCGCCATCTTGCAGATGGACTTCTGCCAATTAAAAATTCACCACCTTCCAGAACTTCCAGTATAGCCTGACACCGATTCTGCCACCCTCGGTTTTGCCCTATCCCTCTGTCCTTGGCAGGGGATTGTCTCACTTCCCCTACTTTGTTATCCTCAGTTTGAAGGATCTGACGGCGGCTTACCGCCAGATCCTTCGTTCAAGAGCTAAAGATCGATTTCGATCTTAACTTTTGCTCCACGCAGTCCGATAATAAATATCAGAGCGTTAAAGAAAACTGAAAGAATCATAGACAGATCCTCCTTCTACTCCGCGATTGGCAAGCCCCGCTCTTTGGACAGCGGGGTTTTGCATTATACGGAGTCCGGACTTGCTCCAACATACAAACCTCCTTCTTTGCCAACTGATTCATAGAAGCTATACAAGTGGTGCCGGAAACAGGCATCTTGTCTCGTAACTCAACACTCCCCCGTACCCTGCTAAAGTGATAGTTCGCAGCACGCGACGGGTACTATTGCACTCTTTGTTTTGAGTTCTGTATTCCCGCCCAAATCTATCCTCAGGACAGCAAGAAACTCGTTTATGGAAATCGTAAAAGTAGTTGCCAGAGAAATTCTAGATTCACGCGGCAACCCGACAGTCGAAGCCGACGTCCACCTTGCCGACGGCACCATCGGCCGTGCCGCCGTTCCTTCCGGAGCATCCACCGGTGAACACGAAGCGGTTGAATTGCGCGATAACGATAAATCACGCTACCTTGGCAAAGGCACCAAGAAAGCCGTTGAGAACGTCAGCAAATTGATCTCCCCAGCCTTGGTTGGACTCGACGCAGCCGACCAGACGTTGGTTGATCAAACCATGCTCAAAGTAGATGGCACCCCAAACAAAGGTAAGCTGGGCGCCAACGCCATTTTGGCTGTCTCCATGGCCACCGCGCGTGCATCCGCTGAATCGGAAATGACCCCGCTCTACCGCTATCTTGGCGGTGTCAACGCGCGTGTTCTGCCCGTGCCCATGATGAACGTCATCAACGGGGGCGCACACGCCGATAGCTCCGTCGATCTCCAGGAATTCATGGTTGCGCCGATCGGTGCCAAATCGTTCGCCGAAGCTCTGCGCATGGGCGCCGAAACCTTTCACAACCTTAAAACGGTTTTAAAGAAGCGCGGCTATTCCACTGCCGTCGGCGATGAAGGCGGTTTCGCTCCCAGCCTCAAAGCCAACGAAGAAGCACTCGAAGTTCTGATCGAAGCCATTCAACTTGCCGGCTACAAACCAGGCCAACAAATTTCCATCTGCCTCGATCCCGCCTCCAGCGAGTTCTACGACAAAGATAAAAAGAAATACGTCTTCAAGAAGTCAGACAAGAGCGAAAAGACTTCCGACCAGATGGTTGAGTTCTACGCAAAATGGGTTGCGCAATATCCCATCATTTCCATCGAAGATGGCATGGCCGAAGACGATTGGGATGGTTGGAAAGCCATGAGCGATGCGTTAGGCAAGAAGATCCAACTCGTCGGCGACGATCTGTTCGTTACCAACACCGAGCGCCTGGAAAAGGGCATCGACCTCGGCATCGCGAATTCCATCCTGGTTAAAGTAAATCAAATCGGTTCACTCACCGAAACTCTGGACACCATGCGTCTCGCTGCCGGCGCTAACTATTCCGCCGTTGTTTCGCATCGTTCCGGCGAAACCGAAGACGCCTTTATTGCCGATCTCGCCGTGGCCACCAACGCCGGCCAAATCAAGACAGGTTCCGCCAGCCGCACCGACCGCATCGCGAAATACAACCAGCTGCTTCGCATTGAAGAAGAACTCGGCCCTGGTGCTGTTTACCTTGGCAAGAAAGCATTCCGGCAATAACCGTCCATGGCGAAACTAAAACCGCTCGTACTCACAATCCTCGATGGATGGGGTTACCGCGCCGCAACGGAAGGTAACGCGATTGCTCTCGCCCGCAAGCCAACTTACGATCATCTGCTGGCTACCTATCCTCATACTTTGATCCATACTTCAGGCCCATACGTCGGCTTGCCCGAAGGGCAAATGGGGAATAGCGAAGTCGGACACATGAACATGGGCGCAGGCCGCGTTGTCTACATGGACGTCACGCGCCTCGATCTGATGATCAGCACCGGCCAATTCGAATTGAACCCCGCACTGCTGAACGCTATGGAGAAAGCCAAAGGCCATCGTCTTCATCTGATTGGCCTTTGCAGTGACGGTGGCGTGCATGCGCAGATGACGCACCTCTATGCCCTGCTCGCCATGGCTAAGAAACACGGTCTGACGGATGTATTCGTGCACTGTTTCATGGATGGCCGTGACACGCCTCCGGAGAGCGGCACAGGTTTCATCGAACAGCTCGAAAAGAAAATGCGCGGACTCGGGGTGGGGAAAATCGCGTCGGTGTCTGGCCGTTACTACGCCATGGACCGCGACAAACGCTGGGAGCGCATTGAACGTGCTTTCGGTGCCATGGTATCAGGCAACGGAACCAAGTTCACCACTGCCACCGCTGCCGTCAAAGCTTCTTACGAACACGGTGTTACCGACGAATTTATCGAGCCCGCAACCATCGTCAACGATCGCAACGAGCCAGTCGGCTCGGTCCGCGATGACGACAGCATCATCATGTACAACTACCGGGCGGATCGTGCTCGCGAAATCACCACCGCGTTCACAGACCCGCAACTCGAAAAACCTTCCCGCTCGTTAGTACCCAAGAATCTGACCTACACGATGATGACGCAATACGACAAGAGCTACAAACTCCCCTTCGTATTGCCGCCTGAGCATCCCGACAACATCCTTGCCGACGTAATGGAACGCGCCCAGTGGAAAAACTTGCGGGTTGCAGAAACTGAAAAGTATGCCCATGTCACATATTTCTTTAACGGGGGCAACGAGCGCCCTTACGGCGGTGAAGAGCGGGAAATGGTGGCATCACCTAAAGTCGCTACCTACGATCTCAAACCGGAAATGAGCGCCCAGGGAATTACCGAAAAGGTGACGAATGCCATCGAACATGGCAGCTTCGACGTTATCGTTATGAACTACGCCAATGCCGATATGGTGGCCCACTCCGGCAAACTCGAACCTACCATTCGCGCCTGCGAAACGGTAGATGCGGGCTTGGGCGAAATATACAAAACGCTGAAGCGCTGTGGCGGCTCATGGCTTGTCACCGCTGACCACGGTAATGCAGAAACGATGATCGACCCGGTGACAAAGGGTCCGCACACATATCACACCACCAACCCGGTTCCGCTGCTTTTCATGACAAACGACAAAATCGATTTGCAACAAAACGGAGCATTACGTGACATTGCCCCGACTTTGCTGAGTATCCTGAACCTCGATCAACCCAGCCAGATGAAGGGCAAAGATCTGCGCATCAAGCTCGGGTAAAAGAGACTACGGCGCGGTATTGGCAACAGGCTTCACGTAATGCACAATACCGCGCGAGTCATGAATCCAGTTGCGGGCAATCAATTCCACCTTCATGTCTGAACGCGCCTGCACCTCAACACGACCAGTGGTTTTCTCTTCAGGAGTGAGCATCACCGGGGTGTTGTCGTCCACGCGTACGGCAGCATAAACGGCGCCCCGCGTCTGTTCCGGGGGCCAAGTCACCACTACATTTTCTCCGCGGCTCTTGACCGACAACGGAATGATCGGCGACGGCACCTGCAGATACGCAACATACCCAACCAGACAGCCTAAGAGCGCAGCCAGCGGCAGAACCATCACCAGCCGCGCGGCTGTGCTGGCGGGCTTCTTCTGGTTCAGAAGTTCCATCTGCCGATAAGGATCGACCTCGGCATCAATTTCTTCGACTTCCTGCCTAGCCGGCTGCAACGAAAGCACGCTTCCAACCGACGCTCCACCCCGCCGCACAGGTCCTGATTCCCTGCCCCTTCTGGCAAGAGGCGGCAGCGGCATGTCAACTGGCTCCCCTGCGTCAGCAGCTTTCAGGTTCTCGGTGGCGTCGGCAGCAACGTGCGGCAGCTCTTCCGCTTCTTCCTTCGGGCGGACCTGTTCAATGTTTAACCGTCTTTGCCGGCGCGAACTTCGGTTCGTAGGCGGCAAAGGCGGTGGTGCGGCCACCACTTCACTCTTGCCCGAAACCGCCTTTGTATCTGCCAAAGACGGGCTCGTTTGCTCTTCCTGCGCGGGAGCGGTTTCTGCGGCCGTTAATTCCGCTTCTGCCGCACGCCTCGCAGCTGCTGCGGATACAGTAGGCGCAGGAATTGAAGCAATCGGTCCGCTCGCCGCTCGCGCATTCCGGCCAGGTAACGGCAAAATAATTGCGTTCTGTGTGCCGTCACGCGGTAAAGAACCATCCTCGGCACGCACCAGAAATCCGAAGCGCGTGGGCTGAAAACGCTCTGGCTTTACTAATACTGTCAACATTCCAGGATGCGCAAAATAATGATCGCAAAGGTCGGCTTCCCTATCGGTAAGTGTTAACGGCCCTCGCGTATGCGCCAAGAACCAGCCCACAACGTCCAATCCTTGTAATTCCGGGTCATCCGCCGCGCTCTCCATCTGGTGACCGAGTTGATCCAGATCATGATCAGACAACAAAAACGAAGGCCCCGAAGCATGCTCGCATGCAATCGGACGAAATGCCTCTACCCGAGTACCCTTTTCGTCGATTTTCCCAAACAACAATCCGCCTTCTTCAATGCCGCCGTGCGGAATTTTGCGATATCCTTCATTCACTGCAAAATCAATCTCATGAAAGAGCGGCAGGGAATAAGTCACTGCGGCCGCGGCACCGGGAATAGCCCAGTACGCGTATTCACTTCGCTTTTCTGTTGCGCTTTCCTGTTTGTTTTCGCGAGTCATTTATGAATAAGCGCCCGTTGTTGGCATACACGGATAGGAAATGCTCACGGTCCCTGACGGCTCGTCAGATTCCCCCGATTGTTCCTCTAGCGTGTAGTAATAGGTTACAACGCCCATCCCAATCGTAAGCAAAACGATGACCGCCAGCCAACCGCCCGCCCGGGCACCTCGAATCTTTTCGGAATTCACTATCGTCGTTGTGAAGCCCACCACACACGCCGCTAATGCGAAGCCGAAGCCCATTTTCCAGCCCCAGTGCATCAAATCAAGCGCAGCCTGTCCGCCAATCTCCGACCACGCTGTAAAAATGGCGACCAAAGCAAGCAAGAACTCGCAAACATAGGCGAACCTGAAGAGTTTTTGGGTCATTCCCGCGCACTCTCATTCTACGATGAGATGTAGGCAAGAAAGCCTACCGGCTCGTGGGCGGCCGCCGTCCCAGTCTGCCGGCCCGTTTGGAGAGATTACCGTTCTCATGAAAGTTGCCCTCGAAGGTATTGAACTGCATCTGGCTCATCCCGATGAGTTAAACGTGACCTGGGTTGGTCAGGAAGAGGCCATGCGTCAGCTTATGGCCGCCTGGATGGTTTTAAATGATCGCGACGTTCCCATGAATCCGCGATTGCTCGGAAAACCTGGAGTAGGCAAAACCACTATGGCGTATGCGGCCGGCAAACGCCTGGGCCGCGAAGTTTATATTATCCAGGCCACGGTCGATACGCGGCCCGAAGATCTTCTCATCATGCCCGTGGTGGAAGGCACCTCGCGGCTTAAATACGTAGCCTCTCCGCTCGTCACCGCTATGATCCGGGGAGGCGTGGCGATCCTGGACGAAGGCAATCGCATGAGCGAAAAGAGTTGGGCTAGCCTTGCGCCGCTACTTGATAACCGGCGCTACATCGAATCCATTGTCGCCGGCCTCAAAGTCAAAGCTCATCGTGATTTCCGGCTGGTCGCGACGATGAACGACGATTCATCCACCTTTGATCTGCCCGAGTACATTCACTCTCGCCTGCAACCACAGATCCTGATCGACTTTCCGGAGCGCGAAGAAGAACTCGCTATCCTGCGCGAAAACCTCCCCTTCTCACCCGACGACGTTTTACAGTACGTTACCGATTTTCTGCAGCAGGCCCACGCCTCCGACGAAAGCTATACGGTTCGTGACGGCGTGAATGTGGCACGGTTTGCACTTAAATTAAGCAGTGAGGCTGGCCAACCTCCTAAGCTGCTGCTGACGTTGGCCATCAAAGCCATCCTGGGAGAGGAAGCGCTGCGCTACCAGCCGCGTCGTTAGCAAAACATGGCTGGGGAGCAAACAGTAGACAGCATTCTCACACGCGGCAACATTGCTTATTTCCCAGTGGTGTCTGGGCGACTCGAATTTGCCTGGCGTGTCCGCCGATATTTGCTGGAGCGCCGTCCAGCGGTGGTCGCGGTAGAACTGCCGTCATCTCTCGAAGCGCAATACCGCAAAGCGCTAGAACGGATGCCGCAGATGTCGGTAGTCTTAATACCGGAAAACGATTCTGACAATGATCGCGACGAAGAAGGCCGCGCTACCTACATTCCCATTGAGCCCGCTGACCCGTTCGTCGAAGCTCTGCGTACTGCACTCGAACTGGGCTCTGAAATTGTCTTCTTAGAACCGCCGACACATGAGAAACCACACCTAAGCGATTCTTATCCGGAGCCATACGCGCTCGAGATCATTGGCACGCGCGCCTATATTGAGGCGTACCGAGTCCATCCGCAACCCAGGACGCCACAGATCGAGGCCCACGCGGCCGCTATGGCGTGGAAGATCCAAGGATGCGACCCGCTGGCCTCAATCTGTGTGGTTGTATCGTTGAACCTGGTAGACCCGCTGCTCGACGCGATGGAGATTCCGCAAGACGTCCCGCCTGCGCCGCGCACACGCCTCTTCCAACGCGCCGAGCTGTGCAACCTGCATCCCGATTGCTTAGCTGAGGTCACCAGTGAGCCGCCCTATTATCAGGAGCTCTACGAGCGCGCACGCATCGAAGAAGATTTTAATTCCTTCCGTTTGGATCGCCCGCGCTGGCAGCTCCAACTCCTTCGCGAAGCTGAGAAGGAATACGCCATTAACACCGGCGAAACCATGCAAGCATGGCATCGAATCACAATTGCTAAGTTTTCTCGTAATTTAGCAACGTTGGATGGGCATCTGATCCCGAGCCTTTACGATCTCTCTCTGGCCGGGCGCTCAATTGTTGACGACAATTTCGCTTATGAAGTCTGGCAAATGGGCAACCGTTTTAGCGAGCAACAGACTGAAGTCCCCGGCATGGAGACGCTGAACCTCTCCGGCGACGAAGTCTTTTTGCGAACCCGCAAATTGCGCATCCGCCGCCGCCTTCCGCGCATGAAGCAGCGCCTCAAGCCAAGCGGCCTCAAAGCTAGGAAACGCGAGAAGTACCAAGGTGAGTGGGCGCAAAAAACTGATGGCCACAGCATCTGTTCGTATCCGCCGGAAGATCTGGTGATTGAAAATTACGGTCGTTTTTTGAAGCGCGATGCGAAATCTAAACTCTCTGAGGAACGCGCGCGCGTCGAACCTTTTCTTTCTTCAACACTTGACGGCATCGACCTCCGCGAGACTATTCGTAATTGGCACGACGGCAAGCTCTACGTACGTGAGTTGGGTAAGTTCTCCGGTGAAGTGGGAGCACTGATAATAATTTTTGACGAAGATAGACAAGATCGATACCGTTACCTGACTACTTGGCTCGGCGAACATCAGAACGAGTCGGACATGGCGTTCTATTCCACTCATCCGTTCGATCACCTAATCGGCCCCGGCATTGGACGTGCCGAATATGGCGGATTGCTCATGACATTGCCACCCCGGCGCTTGTTTGATGTGTGGAGCGACCTTGATTACGACACGGCTGAAACTAAAGCAGAACGCCTGTTGATGGCTGGGCTTGATTACTCTACCGAACGCAATGTTGTGTACATCGCGGCGAAACCGCCACGCAGTTCGTTCCGTCATTTGGCGGCTAAGGTGAATCGGAAAATCATCTATATTCCGTTGGGCCAACTGTCCCCTGCGAAGCTCAAGAAGATTCGGGTTGTTCATGTTTTGGATAGCTACGCTCGTCGAGCGGAAGCGAAGCAGTACTTATGGTAATTACAGTCGCCTCCGGCCCCTTCGTTTTCTCATGCTGTCATGGCTCGTTCCTAACGAATTAGTTCGGCAATCTCCATAAACTCGTTCCGGAATTCCAGCCTAGGGCAAACCACTCACCATTCGGAGAAAAAGCCGGCGAGCTTCCGCTTGGCACACGAATCGACAATTTGCGCATGGGCTTTCCGTTGGCAGTTTCGAGAATGCTTACCGATCCAGCTTTGTGTAAGTCATCTCCTGCGGCAACCAACAAAGTGCGACCATCGCGTGCGAACTTCAGCGCTGACACCCATTGGCCCGCTGCCGCATTCCATGCCCTGTGGCGGGTCCGGAGATCCAACAGAAACAATGTGAGCAGCTTGTCGTCAGACTTCGGTGCTGCTCGCAAGCGGATGCCCACGGCCAGTAATTCGCTATTGCCGTTGAACGCTAGCGAACTGACCGGATCAGACGTTGTGACATTTTGGAAGATCTTCCGCGCCGCGACGTCATACAGGGCAACACCCGTAGAGGAAGAAGCCGCTAGATACCTTCCGTCGGGACTGAATAAAACTGGCCCAGTATTCGAATCAGAAGCGTCACCGAAGTGAAAGATCTCGCTCCCGGTCGCCAGCGACCAAACTTTCGTGACGCCGCCACAATTAGCGGCAATCCACTTACCATTCGGACTAAAAGCACTAACAGAGCCGCAGTCCAACTTGGCAACGGAGTCGTTCGTGGGTTGGTCGAACACTTCAACGGAGGTTGAACTTACCGCCAAATAAGCGCCATCTCTACTGAATGCAAGAGCAGAGACCGAGTGCTTCACGCGCGGGGCGGCCGCTTGCGATCGGCGCTCAAAATCCCATAACTGCACCGCACTGCCTAGATCGGTCCCGCCACCGTTGACGGCAATGTGCCGGCCGTCGGGGCTGAACGCAATCGCGGTCGGAGTATATTGTCCCGATACCGCGTGTGCGAGTTTACCGCTTTCCACATCCCAGATGTGAAGGCTGAAATCCGCCCCACCGGTGGCTAACCATCGGCCGTCCGGGCTCAGGGCCATCATGCTAAATTCCGCGCCGCGGCCGTGGATGGTGTGCGCTGCGCCGCCTGCCGTTTTTCGCACGACGGCGGTGTCACCGGCGGCCGATTCATATGCTAGCCAATCGCCGCCTGTGGAAAACATAACACGACTTACTTGCCCTGTCAACGTCGCAAACGGCTTGTCGTGCGCCAGATCTACGATCATGGCCTGCCGGGCCTTCTGGGTACTCCGGTCTATGGCAATCCATTTGCCATTATCGGAGACGCCGCACAACATTTCTTGACGCGTTTGCAGGATTTTTCCCGTTTGCCAGTCGTAGGTTGCCAGTGCACCGGTCGCGTCATCTTCACCCGATTCCTCGGCTACTAACATGGTTCGCCCGTTGAAAAAGATATGCGAAACCGCTGCGTCGTCTCGTTTAATCACGCGCAGTTGCTTGCCGGTTTTGATGTCCCAGACTCGCAGGATTGTTCCCGAAGGTACCGTTTCGGCGGTAATGAGCGAATTCGAATCCGGGGTCATCTTCAACAGATAGACTGTCGGTTGCGGACCACGAAATACGGCCACTGTCTCACCCGTCGCCGCATTCCATACGTGCAGAGTATGGTCGAGGGAAGCCGAGGCGATCTGCGTACCATCGGCGCTCAACGCGAGTGAGGTCACGATATTCGAGTGCCCGTGCAAGGTGCGAATCTCAGCACCCGTATCTGGATTCCAGAGCTTTAAAGTCGAATCTTCACTGGCAGAAACAAGATACTTGCCATCGGGACTAAACGCGAGCGCGCTGATGTTTGCGCCGTGGCCAGTCTGCAAAACGATATCGGGGGAAGCCGACCCTGCTCCCAGACTCTGAGCCCACAAGGCGGCGAGTGTCAATAGAATCACTTGCTCTTAAGGAGAATAGCGCGATCAATATGTCATATAGATTCGTCCGCAAGAAGCGGATAGTACACCTCTTACATTCCAGGCAAACTGGACATCAAATGCATAAAAACATAGAACCATCGATTCTCTATTTCGGAACTCCCGTCGTATTAGTTACTACCTTGAACGAAGACGGGTCCCCCAATGTTGCCCCCATGTCTTCGGCCTGGTGGCTAGGATGGAATTGCATGTTGGGTTTTGGAGCGCGCTCCAAAACGCCGCAAAATTTGGTCCGGCAAAAGGAGTGCGTCCTGAATCTGCCGTCGGAAACCATGGTGAGCGCGGTAAATGGTCTGGCGCGCCTGACCGCCTCAGATCCGGTCCCGCCGCACAAACTGGCCATGGGGTACCGCCACGAAAAGAACAAATTCGCAATCGCCGGACTCACCCCGGTGCCGTCTGACTTGGTGAACGCCCCACGCATTCGAGAATGTCCAGTACAACTGGAGGCCGTTCTCGAACAGAGTCATCCGTTCGGACATAATCCGCATCGGCCGCCTACGGCGCTCGGCCTGGAAGTACGAGTGATCCGTGCCCATATAGACGAATCCATATTGCTGGAAGGTTACGAGAATCGCATCGATCCCGATCTTTGGCGGCCGCTGATGATGAGCTTCTGCCACTTTTATGGACTTGGCGAAAGATTGCAGGATTCCACTCTAGCCGAGATCCCGGAGAGTGCGTATCGCCCGGCTGCCCACATGGGTCTGGCAACCGCCAATCAGTTTCAGTAAAGTGTATGCAGGACCAATCACTTTGAATCGAAGACAATTTAACCGGCTAGGCGCCATGGCTGCCCTTAGTCTGTGTTCCCCTTTGGCCGACGCGGAAACCTTCGACTACCCCTGGAAACTCGGCATTATTACGGATGAAGTCAGCCCTGATCTGGGCGAGGTTCTGAAAACCTTCTATCCCAAATTTCAGCTAGGCTGGGCGGAAATCCGCAATCTGAAGATCGACGGCAAGAACAAGTACATATATAAGGCCGCCACGCCAGAAGAGATCAAAGACATCCGAAAGCAACTCGAAGATGCCGGAGTCAAGTTCTCGATACTCGACACGGCCTTTTACAAGATCCCGCTGCCGGGGACTAAGACGCTGCACGAGAGCGCGACGGAACTGAATCCGTCCGAGGGCGAATTCGCGCGGCAGATGGACGAACTGAAACGCGGTGCCGATGCTGCTCATGCGCTGGGCACGAACAAGCTGCGCATCTTTACGTTCAATCGCGTGGCCGACCCCGATATGATCTTTGATCGAATCGTCGAAGAACTTCATAAGGCTTTGGTCGTTGCTAAAGAGCAGGATGTTGTGCTTGTGGTTGAGAACGAACATAGCTGCAACACGGCGACCGGCACTGAAACGGCCAAGCTTTTCAAGGCAGTGAAAGATCATCGACTGATGCACAACTGGGATCCGGGCAACTGCTTCGAGGGCGGAGAAGAGCCGTTCCCGAAGGCCTGGGACATGCTTGACCACAAGCGCATCGCGCACATCCATTTGAAGGATGCGGCAGGCAAAGCATGGAAGCCGATCGGCGCGGGCGAGATCGATTTCGTGGGCCAATTCAAGGCTCTCAAAGACATGAAGTACTCCGGGACGATGTCGCTCGAGACTCATTACCGGAACGCGGCGCGCGATGCTTATGCATCGAGCGTGGAATCAATGGACGGTTTATTCGGTGTTCTAAAGAAAGTTTAAAGAGGGAACGAATGGAAAACAAATTGGAAAGTCCAGACCGGCGCAGCTTTTTGAAGACGGGCGCCGCCGCGCTGGCGACTACGGCGGCTTCGGCAAGCCGAGTGATGGGAGCGAATGATCGGATCCGAGTCGCAGTCGTTGGACTACGCGGGCGCGGCTGGGATCATGTGCGCGGCTATAAGCCGATTCCCGGCGTGGAAGTGGCTTA
>PMQB01000013.1 GCA_003169195.1 Bryobacterales bacterium | reverse complement strand
GTAGAGCACTCTACAGTCTGCCTCCGGGGCTTTTCCCCGATCAGACGGACGGCGGATACGTCTTATATCCTCGGCAATCGGCAGAGTGGCAGATTTTCCCGGAATTAGACTGTGTCTGGTTACGTCTACAGCCAAGCTTGGCCTAGATTTAACAACTTGCTGACGAACCCAAAAGAATCTCCAGTAAATGGAGAACCTATGACACAATATCTTAGCAGAGTTGAAGAATTTCGGACACAGAGAAAATGCAGTCAAGTAGCCCATTATCAGATCCACCACTCATCTTCATCAGTCATGACGGTCGTGACGCGGAACTCGCCGAAGCTTTCTGCGATATGTTACACGGTGCGAGCGCGGGTGTGCTCAGACCGTTTCGTTCGTCTGACCACAAAGGCGGGCAAGGAATTGAATACGGAGTCGAATGGTACCCACAATTGATGGATAAATTGGTCAAGTCCACCGATGTAGTTTGCCTACTAACTGAAAACAGCCTTGAACGCCCGTGGATATTGTATGAAGCTGGCGTTGCAAAAGGAAAACTCAGCACGCCCGTATACGGTGTTGCGTTAGGCATACCGCTAAACCGAGCCAACTCGGGGCCGTTTGCGCAGTTTCAAAACTGCGCTGGTGTAGAGGAAGAACTCACAAAGCTTTTAACTCAACTCATTCGTCGCATTCCCGGATCAGAACCTCACCTTGACACCCTCAGGCTCCTGGTAAACATGTTTTTGGCGAAGGTTAACGACTGTATTAAAGGCGCTAAAGTTCGTAACCCTCCTAAAGAAGAAGAACTTGCAGATGCATCAGCCGCAAAGTTGTTCGAAGAAGTAAAGGTCATGTTTAAGGATTTGCCTTCGACTAGTGCCCTTGCCAAATTAGGTGACCGTCTCGAAGAAACCTTCGAAGCTGCTCTAGGAAAGGTCGAGAATGGCATCGGAAAATTGAGTTCTGCCGAAAGACAATCAGAGTTTAGCGCAAGCGCCATTTCGGACGCACAGACAGAGCAGGGACGGTTGACTGCGGCAAACGACAAGACCCCACTGGACGAAGTGGTTTTGTTCTGGAGAAGCCTCGCGTTTGGTTCGCCGATTCCTGACGTTTACCGTGAGCCCTCTAGTATATATGTCGCTTACTGCAACGAACCACCTCGTTGGCTGCCGAAAGATAAGGAGGACGATCCCAGGGGATTTCGCAGCGGATCTGGTGAGGTGGCGGCAGCGTTTGAATTAGGAAGTGTACTCGGCAGAGCTGGTCTTAGTTACGAGGTAGTGCCGTCTCGAAATCTCAAATCAGTGGAAATATTGGCTAAGACCGATATTATGCTTTTGGTCTTGGGAAGCACATTATCATTCGAACATCTAGATGACATCCGCAGACAGATTTGGCCGAGCTCACAGCGTTTTAAATTCGATTGGGAAGAAACCGGATTCGACAATAGGGGCCAGCCTCAAGGTTATGGCTTTATTCTTGACACAATTTCCGGGAGGAAATTTGTAAACCTGGATATGCAAGAAGGCAAGCCCGAAACCCAGTATGCCCTGGTAAGCATTATTCGCAACGACAAGAGTCAGCTTTTCGTGAATTTGGCCGGGATCTCTACGCTCGGAACCGAGGCGGCTGTCAAGTTACTTTGCAACCCAGTAACGCTGCGACAGGTGTTAGAGAAACTCGCCATCAGTGACCTGACCGTTCCGTCATTTGAGCTTCTTCTTGAAATGAATATTAATTGGGACATTCCCTACCTGCCAAAGATAGTAGATTATGTTTGTCCTGTGAATGCCCCGGAGACGGTAGCCGCCGCTACGGCTGCAAGCTAGGGAATTTCGTGAAGCTGCTATCCGAAGGTTGCCTGGAATACACCATGCAAGTATTACCCGGAAGCCGGACATCTCCAACATCCTCGTCGAAAATGTCGAAAGCGTGTTCGGTTGGTCGATGAATACCACCATAACGTTCATCGTTTGTGTCGAGCAATAGACTGTAAGTTCCAGAACATATCCACTCTGTTTCAACATCGCCGTCATCAAGCGAAATCAGATAGCCCTCACCAAGACCCACGGCATCAATATGATTCGAAAGGATTCTGAGAAGAACCGACTCCGATCCCAGATTGATGAAGGCCAGAAATTCCGCGTTGTTCTTCTGCCTCCTTCTCAGCAAGAAAACTCTTTCACTGTGCTGCCAAGCCTTATATTGAGTATCGATAGGATCATCGTTTGAAAGCCTTGGGTCCTGCCGAGCCCTTAAGATCGTTGTAAACAAGCGCTCAGTGCCTTGAGATTTTATGCATGTAAGATTCCAATCGAGTTTGCTAGCCTCAAAGGTTTCCCGCTTTGCATGATCCATGTATGGTCTGCCCAATCGATCCGTCTGATCACGAAACGATTTCCAGTCAATCCCCGCCAGTGTTCCATCAGTGCTAAAAGATATCGCATCCCTGAGACCCGCCGCGCGAGCCTCTGCTGCAAACTCATGAAAGCGACCGCCGCAAAGTGTCAGTATGCCGCCAACCTCTTCATAATATGCACTTGTGTTGTTTCGAGTAGATTCGTCTTTGTGGCCTGTAAAGAAGTACCAGGGTGTTCTAGCGTAGTGCTCAGTTCCCATGAATATAAATGGTGTCCATTGACCGAAAATCTGCCACACAGCTATCGTTTTGAAGAGCGGAAAGCTAATAAGATGATTTATACGTTCGCCGCCGAAACGGTTGCCGATCCAGTCATGATTCCAAAGAAGCGTGGTGGAGCGTTCTCCGCCCCTCAGGCCCGATTTTGTGGGTGGGACATTTGGATAAGACCAGCCGCGCCGGGCCGCTTTTAACATCGGGAGCAATAAAGAGCTAGATTCGCTTTCAAGTTCATTTACGTGCGCGGCCTTCGATAAACTGAGCATCTTCATAAGCAATCGCCCTGGTTGATCTGCATACTGGTGACCAGTCGGGACGCGTTCGCCTTTAGGGTCTTCAGATTCAGCATATTCACTCAATAGGTAAAGTGGTTTGCCGGTAGCGGCTGCAATCTGTCGAGCGATGTTGGATATTTGGCAATGTACTTCCCAAGGCAGACGATTGGTAGCATCCAAACGAAAGCCATCCACGCCAAAATGGGATACCCAAAACGCTAACTCTTCTCCGATGAGCTTTACAATCTGCGGGAAACAAGCAACGTTGTTTCCAGAAAGCCCTGCTCCCCACTTTGTATTCCGCGTAAACATTTGCGGGATTATTCGCGCACGAGAGTCTTGTTCCGGCCCTTGGTGGTTATATTGCTTGTCGATTATCACCTCCAAGCCTAGCTCGTGAGCCCGTTCAACAAATTTGATTAGCCCTTCTGAGCCACCGTAGGTCTCGCTCTCGACGGCACCCGTTCGAGCTTGATCGTACGTCCAGGAGGGACTCCCGCTACTTGTGTCTACCGGCATTAACTGCACGGTTGTAAAACCTATTCTTTTTACATCAGAAAGGCGGTCGGCAGCAGAGCTGAAGTCCCCACCGGAGGTGAACGTCCCGATATGAAGCTCGTAGATCACCCGCTCCCCCGATTCCAAATCACGTTCACGCTTCGGACGGAAGTGCGATGAGCGAACCCCGGCACTAAGACCGGCGATCACCTTCGAGGCGCTTCGGATTCCTTTTACTTGTTCTCTTGTTGCTATATCTGGGTGGCCGTGCCTGAAATCGAATTGAGGGAAGGCGTGATCACTAAGTTCGAGAAATCCAGGTTGATCGTTCGCCCTAAAGGAATATTGCAGCTCCCGCAGCAACGCCTTGGTCTCATCGTTAAGAACGGCAGGATCGGAAGTAGATGTCGCGAAGTAAACCAGTGCTTGGTTGTCGGCGAACTCGCTTGATTTATTGCCTTCATTTCGCATTCCAACGCGAATCCGCGCTCTACCTTTAAAGCCGGGTCGTGGATCATCAATCCTTCCAAGGATGGGACTCAGAGTATTGAACTTCGCCGGTGCTTCCAGCAAGAGCACATCCCGTCGCCCCTCAACACCGGGTTGATTAAATGCCAAAGCAGCAGTGGTTTTCGAAAGCTGAAAAGCAATCATCCCATAAGGTAGCTCTGGATTGTCCCAGGCCCTACCTCCAAACAGATTCATCTCTACTTTGTGAAGTAGCGCATTTGCATCAACTCGGAATATCATCACGTTACGTTTTCAAATCCCTGAATGCTGTTAGTTCTTAAAACCATCGATTCACATAAACTAACTAACACGAATCTGGCTCATCTTCTCCTGTCCCTGCGAGAGTTGATTTGGTTCAATATCCTAGTTTCTTGCTTTCCTTTTCGTTCCTCAACATCGTCAAGTCGCAGAACCTAGTGGCCTGTCAAAGCTCTACTTTTGAATGATCACTCAAATAGACAGAAAATTGCTAGAAACCAGATTTGTCATTTTCGCCCATTTGGGCGAAAGACTATAGCGAAGCTGGAACTTATGCCAGCAAAGGAACGCCCAGGAAACAGTAACAGTAGGCACTCAATTCCGCCCATACCTGACGAGGTTAACACGCCTGAACGGTTGCGAGGCACACGATAAAGCTCCTAAAATTGAGCAGTGATGTCGATTTGAGGTCGCTATGTATGGCAGAACGACGCTTTTCGTCACTCCAAGGTCAGCCAACTCATCACGCCTGCCGGAATTGTTAGTCTAAACTCCGCTGTATAATCCCGAGCAATCTGTACTCGATGTGCCGCCCCGCCATCCACCCGCACCAATGCTGTGGTTGTCAGCCCCGTGTAGTAAAGCGGCAACGGAATCGTCCGGGTAATCGGCACATCCAGCGGATTGTGAATCACGGCCATCCCTTTCTCCGACAACGCCGGATTCACGTGAAGGATCGCATCATAATCTCGCCCATCAGGCCGCCGAATGTGGATAATATCCGATTCCAAAATGCCCCGATGCGCTTTGTAGAACGCGCCCCACTTCTTCACCATCGCGCGGGTCTCCTCGGAATCATACAATCGCGGGCCACGGTAACACGCTTGCACGCCGGATGTAAGATTCAACGCGAGATGCTTCTCGTAGAAATCCAAATGCTCCTTCAGCGGTTCCAGAGTAGCCGCCGCTCCGCCGCCTTGATACTGTACTAGCGGCACAAACATCCAGCCCATACTAGGAGTTTTGTCCCAAGTGCCATCGAAGATGTTCTGCCGAGCCAGAATGATCTGTCTCACACGGGGTAAAGACCAATTTGTCTCTCGATAACCCATCGCGGTCTTGTTCGAGCCTTCCAGGTAATACCAATCAGGCACGTTCA
>PMQB01000170.1:3848-16245 GCA_003169195.1 Bryobacterales bacterium | reverse complement strand
CGTCCTTGCGCGACTACCGCAATGCTGGGTTCGTACGTGCCGGACATCGGCTCTGTGGGGGCGGTCCGGCGCGAGAGGATCAGGCCCGGGACTTCGGTTATCCGTTTCTCTTCGGAACCCATGAAGAGGGCAATTTTACGAGCTAGTTCTTTTCGCAGTTCGGCGGTGCTGTTTTCCATGCCCATTCTCCGTTTAAGAATAGCGGCTAGAAACACGAATGAAAAGCGATTCGCTTGCGTGCCGGAGGAATAGGCAAGAAATCGGAAGGATCAGGATACCGCCCGAGGTGTCGGAATCCTTACGCTAGTCATGAAGGGAATAGAAATGCAAAAGCGCAAATTAGGAAAGAGCAACCTGGAAGTCTCGGCGATTGGACTCGGTTGCATGGGCATGAGTTTCGGCTATGGCCCGGCGCAAGACACGCTGGAGTCGATTGTTGTTTTGCGGGCGGCGGTAGAACGCGGAGTGACTTTCTTTGACACGGCCGAAGTGTACGGACCGTTCAAGAATGAAGAACTGGTTGGGGAAGCGCTGGCACCGTTTCGCGGCAAGGTGGTCATCGCGACGAAGTTCGGATTCCAACTTAAGCCGAATGGTGAGCCGGGCTTTGTTGGTTTGAATAGCACGCCGGGGCGTATCAAAGAAGTAGCGGAGGCTTCGCTGAAGCGTCTCAAAGTGGATGCGATTGATTTGTTTTATCAACACCGCGTTGACCCGAACGTGCCGATTGAAGATGTGGCGGGTGCCGTGAAAGACCTGATTCAGGCTGGCAAAGTGAAACATTTTGGGCTTTCAGAACCGGGCGCGCAAACGATCCGGCGCGCGCATGCGGTTCAACCAGTGACAGCCGTGCAGAGTGAATACTCTCTTTGGACGCGCGGTCCGGAAAAGGAAGTGCTGCCCACGTTGGAGGAACTTGGCATTGGCTTCGTTCCGTACAGCCCGCTGGGCAAAGGGTTTCTGACCGGCAAGATGGACGAGAACACCAAGCTTGACAGCGGTGATTTTCGGAACACGTTGCCGCGCTTTACGCCCGAAGCACGCAAAGCGAATGTGGCTTTGGTGGAACTGCTGGGCAAGATCGCGGAACAGAAAAAAGCCACACCCGCGCAGATTGCACTTGCCTGGCTGTTGGCGCAGAAGCCGTGGATTGTGCCGATTCCTGGTACAAAGAAAGTAACTCGTATTGAAGAGAATATTGGTGGAGCGGCAGTTCAACTCACCGCCAGCGATCTGGCTGAGATTGAGAGTGCCGCAGCGGCGATTACCGTGCAGGGCGCGCGTTATCCCGAACAAATTGAGAAGATGACGGGTTTGTAATAAGGAGCATCAGAATGGAATTCAAAAAGGGCGGCTCACAGCCATCGGGCAAAGGGCCAGCAGAGTACTTCACGGGGACGGTGCGAGTTGATCCGCTGTTCAACGCGCCAGCTCCGGCGCGCGTGGTGGGCGCCAGCGTAACGTTCGAACCCGGTGCGCGCACTGCTTGGCATACGCATCCGCTGGGACAGCACTTGGTTGTGACGGCGGGCTGCGGCCGGGCTCAGCGTTGGGGCGGACCTGTTGAAGAAATTCGTCCAGGTGATGTGATCTGGTTTGCGCCGGGTGAGAAGCATTGGCACGGTGGTGCGCCCACAACTTCTGTCACTCATATCGCCATTCAGGAACAACTGGAAGGCAAAACGGCAGACTGGCTGGAGCATGTGACAGATGAGCAGTATAAAAGCTAGTTGCCAAAATAGGGGATAATGAGTTGGTTCGAAGGAGACTGGTATGACCACGATTGTTGTGAACGGAGTAAAGCGCGAAGTACAAGCGCCTAATGACACGCCGTTGCTTTACGTGTTGCGGAATGACCTGGAACTGTCGGGCCCACAGTTTGGTTGCGGCATGGCCCAATGCGGCGCTTGTTCGGTGCTGCTCAATGGCAAGGAAGTTCGTTCTTGCATTACAACGTTGGGGTCCGTCGGCGGTAAAGAGGTCACCACGCTAGAAGGTCTTCCTTCGCGCTGGGCGAAGCAAAAAGGCTTGAGCGAAGCCGAAGCCGCTCATGCGATTCATCCGCTGCAAGCGGCGTGGATTGAAGAACAGACGCCGCTGTGCGGTTTTTGTCAGAACGGCATGATGATCAAAGCGACGGAACTGCTAGAGCACACCGCGTCGCCGACGGTTGCGGAAATCAAAGAAGCGTTCACCACATCGGGTCCGTCTGCACATCTTTGTCGCTGCGGCAGTTACACCGCGATCATTCAGGCCGTGCAACGTGCTGGCCATGCTATGGCGAAGGGAGGCCAGGCATGAGCACCATTTCTTCAACGGACGTCTTCGGCGCGGCGCTCTCTCGGCGCGGTTTTGTGCAAGCGGGTGGCGCACTGCTGGCTGGTTTTGCACTGACCGTGCAGAAGGCCAGTGCCGCTTCTACTGTGGACGCACTGAATCCGGCTCGCCCCGAATCGTGGATTGAGATTCATGACGACAACACTATTTTGATTCGCACCGGCAAATCTGATTTCGGGCAAGGCACTATTTTCACTTCTTATCGCCAGATCGTTGCCGAAGAATTGTGCGTGCCGTTTGAAGCCATTACCACCGTGGTATCCGGCGATACGGATCGGACTCCGGACGGCGGCGGCACTTTCGATCTGCTGATGGGCGGCATGCCCAATCTCCGTAAGGCCGCGGCTTATGTTCATCAAGCGCTGCTGGCTCTTGCTGCCGAGCGGTTTGGTGTAGCGAAGGATCAGCTTTCTGTTAAAGACGGTGTGATCTTTGGCGGCAGCAATCGGGTCTCTTATGGAGAGTTGGTGAAGAACCAAAAACTCACTCTGACGATTCCAGTGTCTGGCGACGTTCACAGCATGTTCGGCTTAAGGGTGGATGGCAATCCGCCGCTCAAACCTGTGAGCGAGTACAGCATTGTCGGCAAGTCCTTCCCCAATTCCTCCATCGTTTCCAAAGTCACCGCCAAGGAAACGTGGGTTACCGACGTGCGCCTGCCGGACATGCTGCACGCCCGCATGGTTCATCCAAAGACGCTCGGATCGAAGCTCCTCTCTGCCGGCGCACTAGACAAGGCTCGCTTTCCCAATGCCCAAGTGGTTGTGAAAGGAAATCTTGTGGGCGTGGTGGCTCCTACTGAATGGGAAGCCATCAAAGCGTCACAACAAGTCGCATCGGGCACCAAGTGGTCCGATTGGAAGGGCCTGCCGGGTGATCAGCGGCTTTTCCATTTTTTAAAAGAAGATGCAGATTGGAAGACTGCGCCCGTCGCTGTAAGCAAAACAAATAAGGGCGACGTGCCTGCGGCTCTTGCCAGTTCGCCGAAAAAACTTTCGGCCACATACCAGCTTCCGTTTGTGAAGCACGCGCCGATTGGTCCTACAATGGCCGTTGCCGACGCTCGAGCCGATGGCACCGTCTACGTTTACACGCATACGCAAAATGCCCAAGCCCTGCGCAGCGGAATCGCGCAGATGCTGAAGACGCCGGTAGATAAAGTAGTGGTTCGAACCTTTGCTGGTGCTGGTCATTATGGCCGATCTAACGGTGGCAATGCCGGTGCGGAAGACGAAGCGGTGATTCTGTCTCAGGCTGTCGGGAAGCCGGTTCGCGTGCAATGGACGCGCCAGGATGATCTGCAATGGTCAACACAATCATCGGCAGCGATTTCCGATGTTGAACTCGCCGTCGATGCCAAAGGCAATCTCAGCGCGTACCAGATCAAAAACTATATGCCTGCTATGCAGGACGATCGTTTGATTGGGGCAGTTCTTGCGGGTCTGCCTACGATTGCCGCACCCAATGAAGTCGGTTCGCTTTTCGGTATCGCCAATTCGATGCACGATCCCTGGGTTTACACGGCTACTCCAGCGGTGGCGGAAAGCTCGTATGGAACTTCGCAAATTGGCCAGACCTCGTCGCCGATCAATGTAGGTTTGCGCGATCACAGTTTACGAACGCCCGGTCAGTATCAGCAAAACTTTCCGCGCGAAGTGGCCATTACTGAAGCGGCAATGCTGGGCGGAGTGGACCCGCTGCAGTTTCGCATTCAGCACGCGAGTGAGAAGCGTCTGATTGGCGTGCTGGAAGCGGTCCGTGAGAATTCAGGTTGGGAAACGCGGTCTGCGCGGCCCGCTGCCGGCAACGGGATCAGCCGCGGCCAAGGTGTATCGGTGATGTTCCGCTCTGGAACCTACTGGGCTTGCGTTGCGCAGATTGCGGTGAATAAGACCAGTGGCGTGATTAAGGTGGAGAAGATCACGGTTGCGGTTGACCCCGGCATTGTGATCAACCCGGCGCAGCTGAAACGGCAGGTGGAGGGCGGCTCCGTGATGGGAGTGAGCATCGCTTTGTTAGAGGAAGTGCATTTTGATGAAAGCGGCGTGACCTCCAGCGATTGGCGCAGCTATCCGATTGCCACGATGGCCGACTTGCCTGAGATTAAGGTTGTGCTGATTCACAATCCCGGCGTGGGCACGTATGGTCAAGGCTCCGAAGCGGCGAACGCGCTGGCGGGACCAGCCATTGCGAGCGCGTTTCTTGATGCAACCGGGAAAGCCGCGCGCAGGCTTCCGCTGAAACCCGATTACGTGAAATCGCTTTTGAACGCTTAAGCACTGAGCAGTGGCAGGCCATCGCGACATGGAAAGGCCGCGCGCAGGCAGGAATGCCCGCCCCACGAGGTGCATGCTAGAGGAAAGCAAGTTAGTGGCTAGTGAATATACGCCCAGCCCGCTTCTTGCTTTTTTACAATTTCCGCAATCCCCGAATCCACCTGCCCGGCAAATGGAAATAAATCCTCTGTCGTTACCTTGCGCGTCTTCATTGCGTTCCGGCACGCGAGTAACTTCACGCCGCGGTCTGACAACTGCTTAAGCCTTTCCTCGTAAACCGTATTGGTCTTCTTGAGCATGTTGAGCCCGGCTCCCCAGAAGACAACCTCCACTTGCGACCCGCCGTCGTCAGCCAGTGCGTTCATGGTGTTGTTGACGTGCAGAACCAGCGAGTTCCACGCCGTGTCGTCGGCTTCGCTCAATTGAAACGCCACGTGATGTTTGGGCGCGGGGGTTGGCGTCTGTGACGGAGCGGCGGACCCAAGAAAGAGCGCGACCACGACAGCACAAATGAAATTCATTTTCATAGCTGTCATTCTCTCTCATGTTCGCGAAAACAATTAAAGCCTTACCAAAAGAATCTTTATATAAGGATATTGCATCTATCAACCATGAGGGAAATACCAATGGCGGGCCAACTGTGGATTGTTCTAGCCCGTTGTTATAAGGCCCTTAGCGCCCAAGTGGAAGAAAGTGTAAGTAAATCCGGCATGTGCCTGACCGACTTCATGATTCTAGAAGCCCTTCTGCACAAAGGCCCACTCACGATTACCGAGATTCAAGGGAAAATTCTACTGGCCAGCGGATCTATGACAGCCGCTGTGGATCGTCTGGAGAAAAAGGGCGCCATTGTACGGCGTTCGATTCAACAGGACCGCCGTGCTCGCCAACTCGAACTTACATCTAACGGGCGTCGCACCATCGAGCGAATTTTTCGAGAGCACTCTGGCGAGTTCGAATCGCTCATCAGTGTTCTCTCAGACGCAGAGAAACGCCAGACTTACGCCAGCCTCAAGAAGCTAGGCCTGCACACGGCTACAAAACGCAAAGATTAGTTTTAAGGAGCAACCATCATGACTACTTCGATCGCTGGGTTACACCACGTAACCGCTATCGCATCCGACCCCCAAAGAAACCTTGATTTTTATACCAACGTTCTGGGGCTCCGCTTTGTAAAGAGAACCATCAATTTCGATGACCCAGGCACATACCATTTCTACTTCGGCGATGACACCGGCACGCCCGGCACCATTCTCACTTTCTTTCCGTGGCCCGGCGCCAGACGAGGCCGCCCCGGAGCCGGAGAAATCAGCGCCACCGCTTTCAGCATTCCTGCCGGTTCAGTCGAGTTTTGGAAGGCACGGCTCAGGGCGAATGGTCTGACGTTCACGCAGCATCTGCGCTTCAACGCCAACGTGCTTGCTTTTCAAGATCCCGATGGTATGAGCCTCGAGTTAGTGGAACACACGCAGATGCACGCTGGAACCGCGCCGCGTTATTCCGACGTGCCTGCCGAATACGCGATTCAGGGTTTTTTTGGCGTGACTCTTCTGCTGCACAGCCTGGAACATTCCGCCGCGTTGCTCGAGGTTATGGGTATGAAGCAGATCGGGCAAGAAGGCAACCGCACGCGCTTTGCGCCCGAAGGCGAAGCATTTGGTCGTTTTCTCGACATTGTGGTTGACGCGAGAGCACCACACGCGGCATCGGGCGCAGGCAGTGTCCACCACATCGCGTTCCGCACTCCGGACGATGCCAGCCAAGCAGCATGGCGCAAGATCCTCGGACCGCATGCCAACGTCACCACAGTGCAAGACCGCACGTACTTCCGCTCCATCTATTTCCGTGAACCGGGTGGCGTGTTGTATGAAATTGCCACGGACATACCGGGCTTCCTCATCGACGAGCCCGTAGAAAGCCTCGGTGAAGCGCTTCGTATTCCAGAATGGTACGAGCCAAGACGCCGCGACATTGAAGCCGCCGTTGTTCCGATCACTCTTCATAAAACCGCACCGGAGGTAACCAAATGAAAACCGATCCCCACGGCACTCAACCTATCGTGCGAGCGGCAACGCCACTGGGCCGTGCGTCCGCCGCGCTGATTCTGACGCATGGCCGCGGCGGCTCTGCGCAAGATATTTTGGGCTTGGGTGCAGAAATCGCGCCGGAGGGGTTTGCCCTGCTGGCGCCCGCAGCTGCTGGGAACACTTGGTACCCCAATTCGTTTCTCGCACCTCGCGCGCAGAACGAACCATATTTGTCCTCCGCGTTGGCTCGCGTCCAAGCCGCGTTGACCCTAGCCTTTGACGCCGGCATTCCACCTGAACGCGTCGTTTTCTGCGGCTTTTCGCAAGGTGCATGTCTGGCGACGGAGTTTGTCGCGCGACATCCGCGTCGGTACGCCGGATTGATCGCTTTCACCGGCGGCCTCATCGGTCCGCTCGATGAGCCCATCACGCTCACCGGAGATTTAGCCGGCACACCAGTCCTCTTCAGTTCGGGCGATCCCGATCCGCACGTGCCATGGCAACGCGTCGAACAATCAGCAAATCTATTGAAAGAGATCGGCGGCGTTGTGACAAGTCGCCGCTATCCGAATCGTCCGCACACCGTTTTAGAAGAAGAAATTCGCGAAGGACAAGCGTTGCTTGCAACGGTAACGCTCACTCTTCCCGCATAAGCTTGGATGGGTCAACGGCCAGCGCGCGCCTTGCCGGAAGCGCGGCCGCGGCCATACCGAGGAGCACCATCGTCAATACGGCCCCGCCTACTACGACGGGTTCGCGGGGATTCGCCTGAAACACAACCTGCTCTAACAACCGGTTGGCGGAAACTCCCGCCAGTAGACCCACCACCGATCCCACAGCGAGCAACAGCATCGGCCGGCCCAACGCCGCGCTCATCACATGCGTTTTGCGCGCACCCAACGCGACGCGGATGCCTAGTTCCTTCATGCGCCGGCTCACACTATAAGCCGCCATGCCAAAGATGCCTATTACCGCCAGCATGGCCGCCAGCATTCCCATTACACCTAACGCCACCATCGCCGCCCGTGCCGGCAACAGCTCACCGCTTAGCGAGTCTTCCCAACTCTGCACGGTGATGGGCACATTCGGCGCCAGGCTGTTCAACGTGCGTTGGAGTGCAACCGCCATCTCTCCCGGCGTTCGCCACCCTCTTACTATCAATTCAGTTGCGCTCTGGGCGCTTTGCGTCAACGGCAAATACACCGCGGGCTGCGGCAATTCTCGTATGTCGTGGTATTTGCCATCTTGCACGACGCCCACAACTTCCGTCAGGTGGTCGAACACAATAAAGCGCTGTCCCAAGGCAGGCGTTTCGCGCCACATCATCCGCGCGAACGTTTCGTTCACAACCGCCACCGCTGGCGTGGTTGCGGTGTCATGCCAAGTGACATCCCGTCCGCTCAACAGCCGCGTGGCCGCCGCCTCCAAATACCCGGGCGACATCTCAAAAACGTAAGATGCCAGCGCAGAATTCTTCAACGTCAACTCTGTCGTTCCCGGCCGAAAAATCGGATTGCCGCGAATGCCGCCAGTGAAGGGTGTTTTGTTCACGGTTCCTGCCGCCGTCATGCCCGGAATGCTGCGCACCGCCGCAATGACGTCTCTCTCCACCGCCGCGTCGCCGGCCTTGCCCTCTTGGTCCAAGTCCAAATCGACCAGCATCGCTCCCTGCGGCTGAAATCCCAACGGCTCATGCAGCGCCCGTTGCATACCGCGCACCGCTACCAGCGACGCCGTCACCAGCAGTGTGCAAATGGCAATTTGTGCGCCTAATAAAAAGTCGCGCAACGCAAACTTACGCACATACAATCCATCGCCCGCGCCACCCTTCAGGGCGTGCAAAGGATTGCTCTGCCACGCCTGCCGCGCCGGAACCATCCCAAACAACAATGCACTTCCGAGTGTCAACGCCAAACCAGCCAGATACACACGCGCATCCATGTTGGCGGCTAAGTGCGCCTCGGCCGCAGGGGGCCAACGGTTCAATACACCCAGCAGCACCTTTGCTCCCAACAATCCTGCTGCTCCGCCCATTACCGATACCAGCAGTGCTTCGGTCAGCAGTTGACTCACCAGCCTTTGTCCGCTTGATCCCAACGCCACCCGCAATGCCAGTTCACGGCTGCGATCCGCTGTCCGCGCGGCAAATAAACTGGCCAGGTTCGCGCACGCGGCGACCAGCACTAATAATGCCAGCACGTTCACGCTTATCAGAAACCCGCGAATCACGTCGCCCTCATCTCCGTACAGTCCTGGATGCACCAGCCGCAGCGCCTGTCCGTCATCGCTCCGCGGATAATCCCTCGCTAGTTCGGCCGAAATCGCATTTAGATTTTCGGTTGCCTGCTGCGGTGTCACAGTTGGCTTCAACCGGCCAATCACGGTAACGCCGGTTTTTGCCCGGCTCTCCAGAAACTCTCGCCCCAGGTCCACAATCGGCATCCAGTAATCCGGCCACGCAAACCGCTCCGTACCGTGAAACTGCGGCGGCGCCACGCCGAGCACCGTAAACGGCTGTTTGTCGAGCGTCACCGTGGTGCCTACCACGCTCCGATCAGCTTGAAATACACTGCGCCATACGGCATCGCTCAACACAAGATATGGTGCCGAATCCGGCCCATGTTCATCCTTCGCGTGGAAAAACCGCCCTGCTTCCGGCTGCACTCCCAGCAGATCGAAATAATTGCCGCTCACCGCATGACCCGACAGATGGATCACGGAATTCCCCCACCGCAGCGTCCCTTGCGCATAGCCGAAAATTCCCGCCAGATCACTGAAAGCCGCATTGCGCCGCCGGTAATCCTCAAACGCCGGATACGAATGCGTTAACAATCGTCCACTCGCCCAAGCCTTGTGACGCATCTGATACAAGCTCTGTGGATCGCGGACGCCCGGCGGTTGCAACAGAATCGCGTTGAGCACTCCGAAGACGACAATATTCGCCCCGATGCCCAGCATCAGCGTGAGCAGTGCGACTACCGTGAACGCGGGAGAGGTCCGAAGCACGCGTAGCGCATACCGGACATCCAGCAGTAAATTTTCCGCCAAGACCCGCACGACCTGAGCATGCCATGTGTCTCTGCCGAACGCAAGGTGATCCGCGCGGGCGTCTTCAAATCCGAGGGATATGATCAGAAGCAGCAATGAGTTCTACAGCGTCCGTAATTGTAGGTTGCCGCTTGTGCGGCGCAAAAAATAGAGTGCCGGTTGAGCATTTGGGCGAAGCTGGCCGCTGCGGTAGTTGTAAGCAGGTTCTTCCAGCGGCCAGCGAACCCATTGAAGCAGACCAAAGCTTGTTTGATGCAATTGTTACGGGGGCGAAGCTACCAGTGTTCGTTGATTTCTGGGCTGCGTGGTGCGGGCCGTGCCGCATGGCTGCGCCCGAAGTGGAAAAGCTGGCGCAGGAGATGAGTGGTCAAGCGATTGTCCTGAAAGTGGATACGGAAGCGAACGAGCGGTTGGCGGCGCGGTATCGGATTCAATCGATTCCGAGTTTCCTTGTTCTACACCGGGGCCAAGTGGTTATCCAGCGCGCGGGAGTGGTGCCACATACGGAGATGCGCCGCTGGGTAATGGACGCTACGAGCGCAGCCTGACGCTCACCACAGTGGCGCGACGGCCCCAAAAGCAAATGGGCCGCTGCTCACGCAACGGCCCATCCATTACCCAAAAATCCGCGCCGCAATTACGTTGTCGTCACCGTAAACTGCGCCGTAGGAGTCAGCGTCTGGTTCTTCAATTTGTCTTCAACTTTGAGTTTCAAGGTGTAACGTCCAGGGGGAAGTGATTTCAGCGGGAACTTCCGCTCCACAGTTACCAGGAACGACGAAGCGTTCGGGAAAGCCTTCGTGTCGGACAGATCTTCGGTATAGTCGATGACCGTCTTATCGTCAGCGTTGTTCACAATCTGATACTCCACGCTGCCCTTGGGTTTCTTCGTGACCGTATCCGCTCCAAAGTTGTAGAACTCGGTATAGATGCCCATCGTTTCGCCCTGCTTAAACACGTCGTTGATGCGCGGGCGAACCTTCGAACTACGAATCACAAACTGTCCGGTGCCGATGCTTGTGGTGGGCACGCGTTCCAGTTCATCGGCCAGAATCACACTGCTTGCGCCCAAAGTGTCTTCGTTATAGCTCGGCACCGTTAGCGCGGCTTCAAACGTATTCATGGTGTTGCCAACCAGATCTTTGGCAATGACGTTCAGCCGGTATGTCCCGGGCGGAAGAGGAATTCGTTTCGAATAAACCTGCGAACCGGTTTGCGAATCCTGAAGCATTTCGGCTGGAATCTCATGGGTCACTGTGTCTTCAAACCAGTTAACCGAACGCCGCGTCAAAGTAGTGATACGGCCATAGATATTGATGCTGGCTTTGGCAATCTTGTCTTTCGTCGCATAGTTCAGGTCCGAATTCTTGAACTGCACCATGACGTTGGCGTAAACGGTTGCATCAGTGACGCGGATGTAATCGGTCCGCACTTGCATCGGCAGCGTGTTGTAACGGATGTTGGAATTGATCACCGCATCCAGATCTTTGAACTTGATGGTAGGCGGCTTCATCAGGTTGGCATACCGTTCCAAGCGCGTGAACTCGTTCATGCTTTCGGGCAAGGGCGAAGTGCCGGTACCTAAGTGCGTGCCGTCGGTGCGGTTGAAGCGGTCTGTCTTGGTGGACAAACCCATTTGTTCGGACAGCGTCAAACCGGCGCCCGGCACATACAGCAGGGCATCTTTTTCTTCAGGATCGAGCGAGATATGATACTCGCCGCTCATCGTGGTATCTACGAATTCAATTTCGGTGTTGGTGCCAACGCCGTCAATGTAACGGTAACGCCAGGTCTCAAAAGGGAATGTAGATGTTTCGCCGCCGCCTTCTTCAATGGGCCGCTCGTAGCTGCCGCCGGAAGGATGCGAATCGATTTCATCCGGCGGCCCGTACTTGATGTAAATCATGCCGCGGTCGGTCTTCCAACCGGGAATGCCCGACGCGTAGTGGTCGTTCGCGTACGCGATGCGGCGGTAGTGCTCTTCCTTGTATTCGTTCTCTTCGGTATCGGGCGTCGGATCGCGCCGCAGCCAGAACTGCTCTACAAACTGCTGGCGCTCTTCGTCCGTCTTTAACTTTTTGAACGATTGCTTTTCCTCATCGGTGATGATGTAGCGGACGTCCTCATCCATCCACTTCTTCCACGGCCCTGCTAATTCTTTCTCAAGCGCCTTCTGTTTGCGCTTTATCTCTTTTTGCGTCAGGGGCTTAGCGTTTGTTTCTTGCGCCGCACTGCTGCTGGAAGAAGATTTGTCTTGATCTTGGGAAAACAACACTGGGCCGCTCAACGCGGCGACCAAGCCGATCACCACGAATGAGTGGGTTGAGGAAATTGACTTCATAAGGAAACCACCTTGGCAGACGCCGGGGAACTACACCATAGTCTAGAATTGTTTGAAAGCAACGTCAACGCCGTGACGCAGCTCGCTCACAATGGGTTACATTCCGCGCTCGCTACTCTTTGTTCTCTTAACTATCCTACCGCTTATACGGGATTCGGAAATGAAAACTCCCAAATTCTAGAAATGTTCGCCACTCCCTTCAGTCTTTAGTACTATTTATCAGGTAGTTACGAAGGTACTAGCCAGGAACGGCAATTGGCGTTTGGCGTGCTACGTCGTTTTGGTTACAGAAGTCTTGGAGCGTTTAGGCGCGCTGAGTACACTAGAATGAGCAGGGGCATTTTTCGCAGGGGTAGTCGGACGAGATC
>PMQB01000170.1:0-3840 GCA_003169195.1 Bryobacterales bacterium | reverse complement strand
CTGCGCTCCTATTCACTGCAGGATGATGGCGTAAGTTGGGTTGATCAAAAGTCCGGAAACGGCGGTACTGCTTCGAATCGTGTGGTGGCGGCTTACCTCACACCTGGCGGTCCCGGCGAAAGAGCGGGCATTCGTCTTGGCGATCAACTTCTTTCTATTCAGAATTTCCGAGTACAAACCGCGCTCGATGTGCCGCGCGCTCTTTGGCAGATCCCCCTGCTTGAGCGTACGCGCTATACGCTGCGGCGCGATGGCATTGAGTTCCAAAAAGACAATATCTATATCCAGGGAACGCCGCGCGACAACGCGCTTTATTACCAATACGTTGTTGGCTTTTTCTATTTAGGCATCGGCCTGTTTGTTTACTACCGCCGCACCAGCGCGGCTAAATCGCGCCAGTTCTTTTTGTTGTGCCTGGCATCGTTCGGCGCTTGCTGCTTCCATTATTCCGGTTTCCTCAACACCTTTGACGAACTCATGTATTGGGGCAACGTGGCCATGCACCTGTTGGCCCCCGCCATCTTTGTTCATTTCTGTCTGACCTTTCACACCAAACCCCGCTTTTTGGAACGTCGCGGCGCGGCTTTCCTGCTTTACGTGCCGTCGCTCGTTTTGATGCTTCTCTTTGTGGTGAGCGCTGTCGGCTTATTGAAATACGCCACCTCCCTCTTGGAAGTGCGCTGGTTGCTTGATCGGGTCAGTCTGGCGTTCGAAGTTTTGATGTACTTCGCCGGTACCGCGGCGCTGGCTTACGACTTCAAGCGGACTGAAGATCCCACGATTCGCCGGCAGTTGAAGTATCTGCGCAACGGTGCATTCCTGGGTCTGCTCCCCTACACCGTTTTCTATGCCATTCCCTTCGTGTTTGGCGCCGTACCCAATCATGTGATGAGCTTGACCGTGGTCTCGCTAGGCCTCATCCCGCTTACCTGGGCATACGCCATCACGCGCTATCGCTTGATGGACGTCGACATTATCTTTCAGCAAGGCTACGTTTATACCCTAGCTACCTTCGCAGTGATTGGCGTGTTCTACGTCTTGATTTTCTTGATCTTCAATACACGAACTGTCACGCCGCCCGCGTTTGTCGTTCTCATTGCTTTCGCCACGTTTGTCTTTCAACCTATCCGCCGGTGGATTCAAGAGCAACTCGACCGCTGGGTCTTCTATCGCGACCGTTATGACGCTCGTCTCACCATCACCGAATTTGCCCGGGAACTGAGTTCAGAAACCGATCAGGATGCCATGTTGGCCAAAGTGTCCGACCGGCTGCTTCGTACGCTGTCTATTCAGCAGGTGGGGTTCTTTCTGTTCGACGAAGCGCAGGGTCAATTCCGCGTTCACTCTTTGAATCAACGGCCGGCGCGCGCTGCCAAGGTCGTTCCGCCGCGTCTTGATCTCAGTTTCCTTGCCCAATCCGAAGAGAAGCAATATCTGTTTTTCGAACGTCCTAAGTACCTGCGCGACATTCTGTCTGAAAATTGGCCGGCGTCCGTCCGCGAAACTATTGCCGAACTCGATTTTACGTATTACGTGGCCTGCAAGTCCCGCAGCCGCACCATCGCGTTTTTTGGCGTGAGCCGCACGACCGAAGGCGATTTCTTGTCGACTGACGATATCGACCTGCTCATCACGCTCTCCAACTACGTTGCCATCGCCATTGAGAATTCGAGCCTCTATAGCTCGCTCCAGCGCAAGGCCGACGAGTACGAGCGTCTGAAAGAGTTCAGCGAAAACATTGTTGAATCCATCAACGTGGGCATACTGGCCGCCAGTCTCGATGGGCATGTGGAGAGCTGGAATAGTCAGATTGAGAAGCTAACCGGCGTGCGGCGGCAAGACGCTTTGGGCCGGCCGCTGTCCGAACTGTTCCCCGCAGAGTTGTGCCAGAAATTCGATCAATTACGTGCCGACGAGGGCGTACATAACGTCTACCGCATGGTGCTCCGGCCCCGCTTACTCGACATCCCTGAACCTGTCGCCAAGAACGGTTTGCATCTCGAAAAGACCGTTCTGCCTCGCGAATCCATCGTCAATTTGGCCATCGCCCCGCTCGTCTCCAAAGATCTGCGGCAGATTGGCCGTCTCATCATTTTTGACGATGTGACCGATCGTGACGAACTCGAACGCCGCTTGGTGCAGGCTGACAAGCTGAGTTCCATCGGTTTGCTCGCTGCCGGTGTCGCGCACGAAGTGAACACTCCGTTGGCCGTCATTTCGACCTACGCGCAAATGCTCGCCAAGCAGGTTTCGGGTGACGACCAGAAAGCCAAACTGCTCGATAAAATTGCCAAGCAAACCTTCCGAGCCAGTGAGATTGTCAATTCGCTCTTGAACTTCTCACGAACCTCGCCAACCGATTTTGCTGACGTCGATCTGAACAAAGTTATTCGCGAGACCGCTTCGCTCGTCGAACACCAGTTTCAAAAAGCGGGTGTGGCCACTGATTTGGTTTTGGCTGAAAACTTGCCCGTCGTACGCGGCAACTCCGGCAAACTTCAGCAGGTCTTCTTGAACTTATTCATTAACGCGCGCGATGCCATGCCGGAAGGCGGCTTGCTCACCATTCGTTCGCGCTCGGAATCAGGCTTCGCCGTTATTGAAGTTGCCGACACGGGGCAGGGCATTCCTCCCGAACATTTGGCGCGGATCTATGATCCGTTCTTCACCACCAAAGGGCCGAAGAAGGGCACCGGCCTTGGCCTTTCCATCAGCTATGGCATAGTGCATGAGCACGAAGGGCTCATTGAAGTGGACAGTGCCGTTGGCGGTGGAACGCGCTTCCGGCTCGAATTTCCGGGCATGGCTGTGCGCCGTGCGCGAGCTCTTAGCGCCACGGTCGAAGCCCTTCCGGCCTGAATCTTAAGCGCGTATCTGCTACAACCACAATAGTGGGTTTTCCAAACCAAGCTCTGCCTGCCGACCGCGTTGGTCCTCCGGAACGTCGCCGGATTCTTGTTATTGATGATGAAGCTGACATTCGGGAAAGCCTCGAATTATTGCTGACCAGTGAGAACTATTCCGTTGATTTAGCCGAAAACGCCACCATTGGTCTTCAGAAATTCGATAGCGGCAATCATGATTTAGTTCTCCTCGATCTGATGATGCCCGACCGTTCGGGCATGGAAGTGCTGGCTGATATTCGCCAGCGCGATCAGGAAACGCCCATCTTCATGCTCACTGCCTATGGCTCTGAGGAAGTGGCCGTGCGCGCCCTTAAGTCCGGCGCCAACGATTACTTCCCGAAGCCCTGGGATAACGACAAGCTCCTGATTGAGATCGACCGCATGATCTCCAAAGGCCGCCTTGAGCGAGAGAATACCCAGCTCAAGCGTGCCCTAAAGCAGCGCTATGCCTTTCCCAATATCGTTGGCAAAAGCGAACGCATGCTGCGTTTGCTTGACCAAGTGGCGCAGGTCGCACCCAGTCGGGCCACTATCCTCATCACGGGCGAAACCGGCACGGGTAAAGAACTCATTGCTAAAGCCGTTCATGCGCACTCGGCCCGTGCCGATCAAATGTTTGTTCCGGTCAATAGCGGCTCGCTCCCATCGGAGCTGCTCGAATCCATTCTGTTCGGGCATGTGAAAGGCTCGTTTACTGGAGCAATTGCCAATCGCAAAGGCCTGTTCGAAACCGCCAACCGCGGCACGATTTTCTTCGACGAAATCGGCACGGTGGGTCCTGAAATTCAAGTGAAGCTGTTGCGCGTCCTGCAAGACCGCGAGTTCATGCCGCTGGGTTCAAACGAGAGCGTGCGGGTAGACGTACGCATTGTCGCCGCCACCAATGCCGATCTCAAGAAGTTGGTGGACGATGGCAAGTTTCGCGAAGACCTGT
>PMQB01000354.1 GCA_003169195.1 Bryobacterales bacterium | reverse complement strand
GGGCTCAAGGCAGGCACAACTTACGACTTTGCTGTAGTGTCCGCTAACTCCTCTGGCGTTTCTACCAGCTCGTCGAATTACACCTTCCTCACCTCTGGCGCACCGGTGATCTCAGGCGTGAGCGTGTCGGGCGTAACATCCAGTTCGGCTACGATCAACTGGACCACCGACCAAGCAANNCGCTGGTGAACTACGGGACCACGACTGCTTATGGTTCTTCGTCGGCTCTGAATTCATCCTTGGTGACCAGCCATTCCGTGACCCTGACCGGTCTGGCGGCAAACACCACCTACAACTTCGATGTTGTCTCGGCAAACTCGGCCGGTGCCTCCGCGACCTCGCCGAATTCGACGTTTACCACGAGTGCTGTTCCAACGCCCCCGGCGCTCCTCGCTTACGAGCCCTTTGGCGAGGCATCGGGCACTCCGCTGAACGGTGCCACAGGGAACGGCGATTCTGGCTGGGCCTCACCCTGGGTTGAGCAGCTTGGCTCAAACGTCGTACCCGGCTACGAAGTACTTTCAGCAAATCCACTTACGTACGTCGGCCTCCAAACAACACCCAACTACGCGATCGGAGGTTATCAGTATCAAAGCGCTGGACGCCAGCTCAATGTAACTCCGGGTGGTCCATTCAACTCGTATCTATCAAACGGTCTGATCGGTACACCTGGCCAGACTATCTGGTTGAGCTTCTTGCTTCGCGAAGACGCCAATCCAAGCAATGGACAAATCAATGCCGTCTACCTTACCGCCAATAACAGTGGCAGTTCTTGGCAACCGCAACTCGGCATCGGAATTGGCTACTTTGGCGGCACCGCCAGTTGGGGGCTGCAGTATAACAATGGTACGCCGATTCTGTCGAACGTTCCCGTCGTACAGGGCCAGCCCACTCTATTCGTCGTTCAAATCACGTTTGGATCGACAAATCAGGTCAATCTGTACGTCAATCCGGTCATTGGCGGTGCAGTGCCCACTACGCCAAGCGCTTCGTTCTCTCAAACAGGCAGCGTTGCCTTCCAATCCATTGCTTACTTGGGTACTTATGGGGCGAGCCAGAGCTCTCTCGGTAGTATTCGAGTTGGCACCAGCTTTGCTGCCGTGACGCCCTCGCGAACACCTGTAATTTCAGGTGTGAGCGTATCCGGCGTGTCATCCAGTTCGGTTACGATTAACTGGACCACCGACCAAGCAACCTCCTCGCTGGTGAACTACGGGACCACTACGGTTTATGGTTCTTCCTCGGGTCTCAACTCATCCTTGGTGACCAGCCATTCCGTGACACTCATCGGTCTCGCGGCAAGCACCGCCTACAACTTCGATGTGGTATCGGCTAACTTGGCGGGTACCTCAACAACCTCGCCGAATTCGAGGTTCACTACGAGTGCTATTACACCGCCTCCGGCGCTTCTCGCCTTCGAACCCTTTGGAGAATCGTCCGGCACTCCGCTAAACGGAGCTACCGGGAACGGCGATTCTGGCTGGGCCGCACCCTGGGTTGAGCAGCTTGGCTCAAACGTCGTGCCAGGCTACGAAGTGCTCTCGGCAAATCCACTCACTTATGCCGGCCTCCAAACAACACCCAACTACGCCATCGGAGGTTATCAGTATCAAAGCGCCGGACGCCAGTTCAATGTTACTCCAGCCGGTCCGTTCGCCTCGTATCTCGCTAACGGTTTGATCGGCGCGTCTGGCCAAACTGTTTGGCTTAGCTTCCTTCTACGTGAAGACGCCAATCCAGCGAACGGCCAAATCAACGCGCTTTACCTCAGCAACTATGGCGCGGGCAATTCGTGGGTTCCTCAGGTCGGCATCGGTGTCGGCTACTTCGGCGATACTCCTTCATGGGGTCTCCAGCTTAACAACGGTACACCCACACTCTCAACTGTTTCCGTTGTGCAAGGCCAGCCCACTCTACTTGTCGTGTCGGTGACATTCGGTACAACCAATCTGGTGAACCTGTATGTCAACCCGACTTCTTTGGGAGGCTCAGCTCCAACCACCCCGAGTGCGACCTTCTCAACCACCAGCAACATCGCGTTCCAGTCAGTTTCCTACCTGGGCGGCTACGGAACGAATTCAAGTTCTCTCGCCGACCTTCGCGTTGGAACTACTTACGCCTCTGTAACTCCATAAACAAAAAAGAGGGACGGATTTTTCTTCCGTCCCTCCGCCTCTGACAGGCCAGAACCTTACCAACCTAAATCGCGTTCCATCTGCAAATCATGCGCCGCGCGTCTCACAAAATTCATCGCGGCATCAATATGCTTGTACGCCAAATCGCGCCAACCAATCGCGCTCGGGTCGTCTTCTTCTCGCCCAATGTCGGCGCGCGCCCGCTGCAATAATTCCATCGCCTTTTGGAAACGTCCACGCCGGTCTAGATGCACATCAATCGGTGGATGATCGTCCATGTCCTTGTGATCAAACCGCGCTGCCTGATCCATTTCTTTGATCGCGAGATTGATCTCAACATCAGCCTGATGAATGCGCCGCATTACATCCGGATCATCGTGCACGCGCATGATTCCTTGCGCCGTACGTAAATCGGTGCGCGCGTGCAGGTAGGCTGGATGCCGCCCCGGTGTATCGGCGCGCAACGGCGCCGATGCCACTGCGGCCAGAAAAACAAAAAAGAACAGCTTATTTTTTGTAGCAGTCAACATGGGTATTGCCCTTTCAATCCACAGAACGGATCAACACCCATGAAGATTACTAGCAACACCAAGATCAACGCTTTTTAATTAGATTGGTTTACCTGCAGCAATCTTAATGTTGATCCGGATGCGAATCCCGCCACTTCCAATAATTCGCCCGTTCCCGTTTGCTCGCATGGTCCCATTCATGATCCTTAATGTGCTTCTCCTTTAGATACCGGTGCCACGCATCCTTCTCGCCATCATTCCACTCATGCTTCGCCATCGCATCATGATGGTCCTGCGCTTGCAAAATCGTCGCTGTCGGAACCAGCAGACCGATCCCCAGAACAGCAACTCCCAATCGTTTTTTCATGTGTTCTCCTTAAAGTACGAGCAGTACGCTCCCCTCCGAAGATAGGCGCAGCCTTCCGTCAGACAGTTACCTCGAAGTTCTTGGAGTGATCCGCTATTCCGTTATTGGCACGAGCAAGGCTCGGGCTTGATTCTCAAATCTTCAACAACGCCCGCAACCGCCTCGTCTGAATCCGGCTCACCGGAATTTCCGTCTGCCTCTTGTCATCCATCTTCAGTTGAAAGCTCGACTTGAACCAGGGAATCACTTCCTTGATCTTGTTGATATTCACCAAGAAAGACCGATGCACCCGCCAAAACAAATTCGGGTCAAGGTTCGACTGCAACTCCTCAATCGTCCGGTAATTCGATTGCCCTTCAAACTGCGAAGTCACCACCGTAATCATCCCGTCGTCAATCGTCGCGTAAATCAAATCCTGCGCATCCACAATCAGGTTTTTATTATTCGCCCGCACCAGCAGCTTTGTTCGCTGTACCGCGCCTTTAACTGCGCCCGCCGCAGGTGCACTCGCGGCCGCTGCATCCGCCGCCTTCTCCTGCGCCTGCTGCTTGTCCTCAATAATGCGCTTCGCCCGCGCCACTGTTTCCGCTAGCCGTTCTTTCTCAATCGGCTTCAGCAGATAGTCGAGCGCCTCTAGTCGAAACGCTTCCACCGCATATTGGTCAAACGCCGTCGTCAGAATAAAGTGCGGCAGCCCGGCACCGCTTTCGCGCACCTTGCCAATCACCCCCAGCCCGTCCAAACCCGGCATCTGCACATCCAGAAACACCAAATCCGGTTCGAGCCGTTCAATGAGTTTTACCGCTTCGAGGCCGTTCGTCGCCGATTGCAGAATCTCGACTTCCGGGAAATCCCTCAATAAAAAGGACAGTTCCTCGCGGGCGAGTTGCTCGTCGTCTACTACGAGGGCCGAGATGGTTCCCGTCACACTCTGCGACATTGATTTCGAATGCTAGTATAGCGTAGGACTCGTGCTTGTTCTGCGGCGGTTGCTGTATCGAGGTCGATAAACCGCTCCGCAAAGTCATGGTTTTGCCAACGCAAACCAGGCTCTCGGAGACGACCTTCAAATCCAGTCCAACGCGCAAACGTTTGCAGACCCACGCGCGCCCCATTCTTCTCACCTTTCAGGAGTCAGTTCCCTTTGGCAAATAAACCAAATAGCACCATCGCGCCCGCAGACGGCAAATTGGGCATTCTCATCCCCGGCATGGGCGCCGTCACGTCCACCTTTATCGCCGGTGTCGAAGCCGTCAAACGAGGTCTCGGCCTCCCCATCGGATCTCTTACCCAAATGGCCACCATCCGCCTTGGTAAGCGCACCGACGGCCGCTCTCCCAAAATCAAAGACTTCGTGCCTCTCGCATCCCTTGAATCGCTCGTCTTCGGCGGTTGGGACATTTATGAAGACAACGGCTATGAGGCCGCCGTCCGCGCCAATGTCTTAGAGCGCCCCATTCTCGATCAACTCAAGGAGCCGCTCTCGGCCATCAAGCCCATGAAAGCCGTGTTCGACCACGAATACGTCAAGCGCATCAACGGCCCCAACGTCAAAACCGGTGCCAACAAGATGGTCCTGGCCGAAGCCCTCATGCAAGACATTCAGGATTTCAAAGCGCATAACAACTGCGCCCGCCTGGTCATGATCTGGTGCGGTTCCACCGAAGTCTTCCACCGTCCTGCTGCTGTTCACCAAACCCTCGCGTCTTTCGAAGAAGGCCTCCGCAACAACGATCCCGACATCGCCCCCAGCCAGATCTATGCGTATGCTGCCTTACGTTTGCGCGTCCCGTTCGCCAACGGCGCGCCCAATTTAACCACAGATATACCCGCCCTCCAGGAACTCGCGCGCACCAACGAAGTCCCCATTTGCGGCAAAGACTTCAAAACCGGCCAAACCTACATGAAAACGTTGCTTGCCCCCGGCTTCAAAGCCCGCATGCTCGGTGTCCGCGGTTGGTTCTCCACCAACATCCTCGGCAACCGCGACGGCGAAGTCCTCGAAGATCCTGGTTCATTCAAATCGAAAGAAGAAACGAAACTTTCAGTACTGGAACAAATACTACAACCCGAACTTTATCCCGAACTTTACGGAAATCTGTATCATGCTGTCCGTATTAATTACTATCCGCCCCGTGGCGACGCAAAAGAAGGCTGGGATAATATCGACATTTTCGGCTGGCTCGGTTATCCTATGCAGATTAAGATCGATTTTCTCTGTAGAGATTCGATTCTGGCAGCCCCGTTGGTGCTCGACCTAGTGCTTTTCTTGGATTTGGCGCAACGTTCAGGGATGAAGGGCATCCAAGAGTGGCTGTCGTTTTATTTTAAGGGGCCCATGACGGCTCCGGGATTGTATCCAGAGCACGATATCTTCATCCAATTAATGAAGCTCAAGAATACCCTTCGGTGGATGCAAGGTGAAGATCTTATTACTCATCTCGGACTGGAATATTACGATTAATAACGCGGCGGGACGTGAGCCGTCTAACATTAGGTGACCCTCATGCATACGGCCGTTCCCGCAAATCACGCCGCCACGAAGGCAAGAACCTCTTCCCGATTCGATGATCCAGAGCCGAAGCGCATCCTGATCATCGGCGGAACTCAGTTTATTGGCAGGTGCCTCGTGACCGAGCTGCTCAAAGCTGGTCACGAGGTACACATCCTCCACCGTAAATCGCGTCATCCGTTCGGCAAGCGCGTCCGCAATTTAGTCGGCGACCGCAACGACGCCGCCAGCGTACGCAAAGCCGCGTCCGACACCCGTTATGACGTGGTTTTCGATAATGCCTACGATTGGGAGCACGGCACCAACGGCTCGCAGGTAGAGGCCACAGCGCAAATTTTCGATGGCAAGATCAGCCGCTACGTTTTCATGTCTAGCGTGGCCGCTTATGGCGACGGCTTGAACCATCACGAAGGTGACGCGCTCGCCCCCGACGATCACCCCAATCCCTATGCGCGCCACAAAGCCATGAGCGAACGCGCCCTCTTCCGCCTCCACCAGCGCACCGGCTTCCCCATCGTCACCCTGCGCCCGCCTTTTGTCTACGGCCCGGCCAATCCTTTTTATCGCGAAGCTTTTTTCTGGGATCGCTTCCGCGTCAATCGCCCCGTGATTCTTCCCAGTGAAGGCCACCGCTTGATGCAGTTCGTCTACATCAAAGACCTCGTTGAGTTGATGATGAAGGTCATGGAAATGCGCAACGCCGTGGGCCACGCCTTCAACACTGCGAATCCAAAGGCGATCACGCAGCACGAACTCGTGGAACATCTGGCTCTGGCAGCGGGCTGCAGGGAACCGCGCTTCATCTCCGTGCCGCGCGAAACCATCTACCGCGCCGGCGGCCAAGTCGTGGGCGAAAAGCTTTACTTCGGTTCTTACTACGACGTCCCCGCCATCACCCAGATCATTACTAAGGCTCAGCGCATGTTAGCCTTCAAACCCACTGAATTCGACGCCGGTTTGAAAATAACTTACCGCGCCTATCTCAAGAAACGCACCTACCCCAAACCCGACTTCACCTTCGAAGACGAACTCCTATCCGCAAAGCTCTCCGCCACCCGCACCGCTTAGGATGATTTGATAAATCTCTAATATGCACCGCTCAGCACCCTACCTATTTCCAGCGGGTGCCCAGCTTGGCCATCACAACCTGGTACTCCACGCATCATCTAAGCGGCACTCAGTTCTTGCATACGCTGGCCCGTTATCCCTGAAGACCGTCTTGCGAGGCCGCGTATCTTGGATCGTCGACGGTCGAGAACTTGTAGTCGATCCAACCAGCTTTCTCGTTCTTGCTGCAGGAGAACGCTACTCCATGAATATCGACGAGCCCAAGCCCGTCGAGACCTGTTGTGCATTTTTCGCCTCAGGATTCTTGGAAAAGGTTGCTCTCGACCTAACGTCTCCCACTGACGCATCCCTCGACTCGCCCAACCGCATCGCCCCTCCCCTCGCCTATCTTTCCGTCTTACACGGCGATCGCGAACGCGCTCTAACCAATCGAGTCGCGACGCTGGCTGCGCGTTGCGAGAAGAACCTCAACCCCAGCGCTACCGAAGAGGATTTCCTCCTTCTCGGCGTTGCACTGCTTGAGTACTATCAACAGATTCGCGTACAACAAGGAAGGGTTCCCGCTCTCCGTTTATCCACCAGGCAAGAACTCTTCCGCCGTCTGCTCATCGGTCGCGATTACCTTCACTCCCACACTTCAGAATCGGTGTCTCTGGCGCAAGCGGCCAACGCCGCCTGTCTCTCACTCTTTCACTTCCATCGCGGTTTCACGTTGGCTTTTGCAGAGACCCCTCACAGTTACTTGACCAAACTCCGCCTCACACAGGCGCGCGAAATGATTGAGCAAGGCACGTCAGTGCTGGATGCATGCGTCGCGGTCGGCTTCTCCAGTCCGTCTGCTTTCAGCCGTCTGTTCCGCGCTCGAATCGGTGAACCACCTTCCCAGGTTCGCCGCAAATTCGCAAGATCGGGCAAGAAATCGGCGTCGCTTTCCGGCACCATCAATGCATGATCACTTCTTCCACTCTCGCCTTAGCCGTTTTGTTCGCCGGAACAGTCCTTGCGCAATCGCCCACACCCAATCTCAAAGCGTCCATGATTGTCCTCGGCGTCAGCGATCTCAATCGTTCCTTGAAATTCTACCGAGACACCTTAGCCTTGTCCTCAGTGCCGGCGCCAGGAGACTTACCCATGTTCCGCTCGGGCGAGTTGACGATCGTCCTGAACGGATCTCTCCCGCCGGCCAATGGCGGTTTTGAATTAGTATTCCCAGTTGAAAGCGTCAGCGCCGTTCAAAAACAACTGATAGAACGCGGCTGCAAGTTTCTAGGCGAACCGCGAGAAATTACTCCGAACCTTTGGGCCTCCACGTTCAACGACCCCGACGGCCATCATCTAACATTGTTCGGGCCGCGTTAGCCAGCGCCGGGCGATTGCGAAAGAATCGCCCTCACTCACGCTCAATCGTCTTCACCCCATCCTTCGTCCCTACCAACACCCGCGTCGCCATCCCTATAAACAACCCGTGCTCCACCACGCCCACTACACCATCTAACTCACTCTGCAGTGTGATCGGATCGTCAATCGGCCCAAACGCACAATCCAGAATGTAATTCCCACCGTCCGTCACAAACGGCTGCCCTTTGGCATCCATCCGCAACCCCGGGTTCGCACTCAGTTCTGACAAATGCCGCGCCGTCGCCTGCCATCCAAATTGCGCC
>PMQB01000154.1 GCA_003169195.1 Bryobacterales bacterium | reverse complement strand
CGGACTCCCATTCCCCCAGATCGGTTAAGCACCCGGCGCCGCCTGCCACCCAGCGACGCAGTACACTGGTACAGACCATGACGATCTACCGCGGAGGAGTGGTTGCCCTCGTGAGTGCAACCCTGCTGGCCGTCGCTGCACCGGCCCAGACCCCGAACGAACTGGAGAAGAATCACGGAGTCGGCGACTCTCCCGAAGTCGAACCGGCCCGGGCCACGGACCTGCGCCCCGACCTGACTCACGATGCCGTCCGCGCTGCCATGCGCAAGGTTGCCGACTGGCAATTGGAACGGGCACGTCCCTATTTCAGCGACGACTGGACGTTTGCCGCCCTCTATGACGGATTCATGGCCGCATCGGCCACCCTTAGTGACGCTAAGTACCGGCAGGCCATGTGGGAGATGGGCACTAAGCTGAAGTGGCAGCCGGGCAAACGTCCGGAGCACGCCGACGATGTCGCCGTGGGACAGACTTACCTGGAGCTATATCTCAAGCGGAAGGACCCGCAAATTCTCCCGCCGCTGATCGAGCGGTTCGCCTACCAGATGGGCTTGAAGGACGCCCCGGCCAAGCCTCTCTGGTGGTGGTGCGATGCGCTGTTCATGGCGCCGCCCACGCTGGCGCGCCTCTACAAAGCTACTGGAAAAGTGGAATACCTGGATTTCATGGATCGCGAGTGGTGGATCACTTCAAAGCTACTTTACGATCCGGAAGAGCACTTATATTTTCGCGACGCCACGTACTTGAGCAAACACGAAGCCAATGGACGCAAGCTCTTCTGGTCGAGAGGTAACGGCTGGGTGATGGGCGGGATCGCGCGCGTGCTGGACTATATGCCCGGGAGTTATCCGGCGCGGACTAAGTACGTGGAGCAGTTCCGCCAGATGGCCGCGGCCGCGGTCAAAGTGCAGGGCGACGACGGTCTCTGGCGGTCGGGCCTGTTGGACGCGCAGGCCTATCCGCTGCCCGTAGTTTCGGGGTCGGCATTTATCACTTATGCGCTGGCATGGGGCGTGAATCAAGGCATTCTCGACCGTAAGACCTACGCACCCGCGGCGCGGAAGGCATGGGCCGGATTGCTGGCGCACGTCTATGCGGACGGGCGCCTGGGCTGCATCCAGCCGGTGGGCGCGGCGCCCGGCCAGTTCAAAGCGACATCGAGCTTCGTGTACGGAGTGGGAGCCTTTCTATTGGCCGGCTCGCAGATGGACCGCCTTCACTTCTGAAGCGTAATCGTGCGCCCGGTGCGCGCCGATTCGCGCGCGGCATCCAGAATTTCGATGACGATGACGTTGTTCTCGAGCGACGACAAGCCGTACGGCTTGAATTGTCCGCGAGCCACCCCGATCAGGTACGAAATGTAGTCGGCATCCTGCGCCTTCAGCGGCGCGGGCGTGCGCGTTTCTTCCGCCTTCTCTCCGGGCAGGCGCACGCGCAGATTGTCGCCCCCCGTGGCGATGGACTAGCCAGTGGCTCCGTAGACTTCGAAATCCTTGCGGCTCACCGGCCAATTCCATGACGCTTCAATGACGCCCTGCGCTTTGGGGTATTCGAGCAGCACGGTGGCTTCATCGTCGACGTGCGCGTAGACGCCGGGCTTGTCGGTCTGCGTCAGCGCCGTCACCTTCAGCGGCCGCTGGTTGTCCATCATCCAGGTCATCAGGTTCGCGCCGTAGCAGCCGAAGTCGAAGAGCGCGCCCGCACCATTTAGTTTGGGATCGGTGAGCCAGTGGAAGAACTCGGGCGGTACATGGATTTCCTGGGGTCCTTGATGGCCATCGTGCACGACGACTTTGCGGATGTCGCCGAGATCGCCTTTATCAACCATGCTCTTTGCCAGCGCGTTGCTCGCGTACCACGTAGTTTCATAATTCACCAGAACTTTGATTTTGCCAACGCGTGCAGCCTCTGCCATGGCCAGCGCGGCATGATAGCTGACGGCGAGAGGCTTCTCCATCATGATGTCGACATGCGCTTTGGCGCAGGCTTGGACGGCGTGCAGATGCTCAAAGGTGCTGGTATAGCCGACGACGCCTTGGGGCGATGTTTGGGCCAGCATCTCTTCAGTTGACGCGAAATAGAGATTGGGGTTCAAGTTGTGGAGCTTGGCGTATTTATCGAAGAGTTGCCGGTCGGGTTCGGCGATGCCAACGATTTGAATGTCGTCGCGTTTGAGAGCGTTATTGAAGAAGCCGGCCACGTGGCCATGGGTGAGGCCGATGACGGCGATTTTGAACGGCGGCGGCGCGGCGTAGGTGCTTACGGCGAACAGGGCGATCAGCAGTAGACGGGGCATTGGTTTGATTCCTACATTCTAGTCTTATACACTGGCAAAGCTCTTCCCGGCTCGTCTCTTACACTAGAGGTATGCGTCTCGCTGTTTTCGCGTTCTTCGCAGTCTTCACGTCCGCGTCAATGGCTGCTTCCATTCCGGCCGATACCAGCCAGTTGGACCAGGGCTACCGCGATATGTACAACCTGGATTTCAATGGTGCTCACAAGGCGTTTGGCGATTTCGAAAGACAGCAGCCGACCGATCCTTTCGGGCCTGCATCGGATGCGGCGGCTTATCTTTTTTCGGAATTCGAGCGGCTCAAGGTGCTCCGTTCAGAATTCTTTGCGGAAGACAAGAGTTTTCTCGGTGCGCCGAAGTTGAAGGCTGATCCGGCCATTAAGGCGTTGTTTGAAAAAGCGCTGGCTCGCAGTCACGGATTGTCGGACGCGATGCTCAAAGATGGCAAAACTCCGGAGCGGGCGATGTTCGCTTCGGTGGTCTGCACGGCTTTGCGCGCCGACTATTTAGCGATGATCGAAAAGGAAAACTGGCAGGCGTTGAACGAGATTAAAGATGCCCGTTCCCACGCAGAAGCACTGATTGCGAAGGACCCCAGTTTGAAGGACGGCTACTTGTCGGTGGGGGTCGAGAATTATCTGCTGAGTCAGAAGGGCGCGCCTGTCCGCATGTTCCTCCGGCTGACTGGCGCGCAAACGGACAAAGAGACAGGTATTCAGAAGTTGAAGATTGTCGCGACTGAAGGCCATTACTTCAAGCCGTACGCCAAGATTCTCTTAGCGATTGCCGCAGTGCGCGATAAGAACCGGCCTGAAGCGGAGAAGTTGATGAGCGAACTGGCGCGCGAGTTTCCAGGGAACGGCTTGTTCAAAGATGAAGTGAAAAAGCTGAGTTGTTCGGTAGACTGCTAGCGCTATTTATGTCTGTGCGTGCGATGTACTGCAGCGCGCGCGGCATACTTGCGCAGAACACCATGCAGTTCGCCGCCTTCCGCAGGCCAAGGGGTAGCGCCCAAAATCACTTGCTTATTGGTCATCTTGTGGCCATAAATATCGGCATTGTCGTCTTCGTCCTGGCGAAGCGTTGCGCCTTGTAGCGAGACGCCGGCGAACGCTCCGCGCGATCGCGACCAGGATAGGATTTCCGCACGCATGCTGGCATCGGTTTGCGCGGTGGACGATCGACCGACAGGTCCCGCTGCTGCTTCCGCTTCGCCGCCAATCGTAAACTGCGTGCTCAGCAATCGTTCCGCGCCGCGACGATTGAGGACCAGGAGAACAACATCGGTTTCGTTAGCTCCAATTTGAAAGCCGACGCTGCTGCCTTCGATGCGAATCGACCCAGGAGCGGACCAATCGTCCCCTCTGCGGCAAGAGAAGAAGCCTTTGCCGTACTTCGCGCCGACGCCAAAGGCGCCTTGCTTTACGCCGGGAATGATGACGACGCACTGTGCGCGCCGCATCAAACTCATGGGGATACCTTTATCCGGGGTAGACATGATCTCGCCCAACACACCAGCGGCGCTGTTGAGGCGCTTGGGTGTGGCTTCCGCCGACAGCAGACAAGGCAAACAGACCAACAAACTTAACGCAATTTTTTTCATCTAGATACTCTTCACCGGCATAGTCACAATGTCATCCACCTGCTGGCATTCCTTAACGACAAACGCTTCGCCATACTTAACGCCAATCAAATTGCCATAAAAACGGGCTACTGCGGCTAGACGTTCTTCCACTTCTTTTTGTGACGGAAAAAGATCGGACGCGGCCTCCGCATCGCCATACTGTGATTCATAACTGAACAGCGATGCCATGCGGCGGTCAAACTGGCGCGAGATATCGACGACGAACGATGGCGTGACATTGGCGTATTGCGCCGCATAGAGAATCTTGAACGGGCGGTGCGGCGGCACATCCTCTTCCAGCCGCTTCAATCCTGCTAGAAAACAAGATTCGTAGCCGATTTCGGCGGCCTTGTAGTGATCGGGATGCCGGCCGGTCCAGTAGGGCAGAATGACGGTGCGCGGTCGAATGCGACGAATCACGCCGGCCAGAGTCATGCGCGCGGTGATGGTGTTTTCCAAGCGCGCGTCGGGCCAGCGCAAGTTCTGACGCCAATTGAGCAGCAGGTGCTTGGCGGCCTTCTGGGATTCTTCAATCCGCAGATCGGGCGTGCCCCGGCTGCCCATGTCACCGGCCGTGAGATCAAGCACGCCGACGCGATAGCCAGTCTCTGCCATATGGATGAGCGTGCCGCCACAGGTCTGCTCTACGTCGTCTGGATGCGCTGCTATGGCCAACACATCCAGGGGGCGGAGGTTTTCAAACGGTTCGTTGGGATCGTGCATGAATATTAATAAAAATAGCGGCGAGTGTTCGGGAATAGTCGGATGAGGAACAAACCAGCCAGGAAGCCACCAACGTGCGCGAAGACCGCGACGCCGCCGGAATCGCTAAAGTTATGCGCGGAGGCAAAGCCGTTGAAGAGTTGCAAGACAAACCAATACACCAGGATGATGGCTGCTGGAATTTCCAAGTAGAAAATGAAGAAAACAAAAATGAGTGTCCTGACCCGGATGCGCGGATAGAGCACTAGAAACGCTCCCATGATGCCGGCGATGGCGCCGCTGGCTCCCACTACGTGAGCCGGACTGCCGAGGGAGGTGACGAGTTGAACAGCCGAGGCGACGAGTCCACAGGTTACGTAGAACAACAGAAAGCGCGGCGCACCCATGACGTCTTCAATGTGCGGGCCAAACACCCAGAGGAACCACATGTTTCCCAATATGTGCAACCAACCGGCGTGCAGGAACATGGATGTGAATAAGCTGGCTACACGCAAATGGTCGGGCACCATGGCGTAGTGATCTTCGAAAAGCAAGTGCTGGTAGGGGGTCAGCGTGAATTCCCAGAGAAAGATGAGCACATTGATGACGATGAGCAATACGGTCATCGTTGCCGGGTTATTGCGCCGGAGCAGCGCGCGAAGCGGGAAGATCATTTCCTGGTGCCCTGTGCTCGGACACGACCGGCAACTTCCGCGTCTTCCAACCGCCGAACTTCACCCGTGCGGCCTTTTGCGATCAGCGCTTCTATTTCGGAGAGTGCTGGAATGTGCCCGCGCGCACCAATCGCGGTGCAGTTGATGGCGGCCGCCGCGTTGGAGAATTCCAGAGCTTTCTCCATAGCCATTCCTGAAAGGATGGCATAGCAAAACGCGCCGTGGTAAACGTCACCCGCGCCCGTAGTATCGGCGCAGACAACTTCGTATGCAGGCGAATAATACCAACGGCCTTGATACAGCGCCAGCGAGCCAAGATCGCCCAGCGTCATGGCGGCGAGCTTTGTTCCGTACTCGGCTTGAATCTTGCTGAGCGCCTTGAACGGATCCTGTTCTTTGGTCCATTTCGCGGGCCAACCGGAACCGGCTACTAAATAATCGACGTATTTCAAAACCGATTCGAAGCCTGGATAGATTGTGTCGACGTCAATCGAGACCGGCACGTTGTTTTCATGTGCTGTTTTCGCGGCGTGGGCGGCGGCGTCAATGTCATAGCCGTCAATATGGAGCATGCGAGCGGCGGCAATATCTTCGGTTTGAATTTCCGCAGGTTTGAGGCGGAGGCAATCTGCCCGCTGCCAAAGTACGGTACGTTCGCCCGTTCGTTCGTCAATGACGATATATGCCGTCTGGTTAGGACAATTCTTGCGAACAATCAGCGAACTGGTATCGACACCCGTGCCTTCCAGACTCTGGCGCTGGATGTCGCCACGTACGTCATCGCCAATGGTGCCTACATATTTGGCGCGCAAGCCAAGCTTGGCGCAGCACACGATGGCGGTGGCGACTTGTCCGCCTGGACTGAGCATCTCGCGATCAAAGGCGACTTTGCCCGCATACGGCGGAAATTCTTTTACCAGCAGCAGGGTGTCGGTGGCGTTGAGGCCGATGCCCAGCACATCACAGGCGCGACTCAACCGAGCCTACTTTTTGATAATCGAGGCAGGAACTTGATACAGATAAATAGTGTGAACGGCGTTCGAACGGCCTTCAGTTTCAGACGTTTCAATAGGCTTCCATCCCGGGATTGGATAGTCATATGATACGACCCTGGTCATGGGCTTGAGGTAACGTTCGAGATTTGGACGAAGCGTGTCGTTGGCCGCGGTGGCTAAATAGAGCGTCACTACGTTGGCATCGCTCAAGTCGGTTTTCATGAAATCGCCGTGGATGATCTTGACTTGCTTCTGCAAGCCGGCCTTTTTGACATGCTCGGCGGCCGTGCGCGCCAGATGATCGGAAATTTCAATGCCCACTGCTTTGGCGTTGTATTTGGCGGCGGCGGCAATGAGAATGCGGCCATCCCCGCAGCCTAAGTCATACAACATCTCGCCCGGCTTTAAGTTGGCCACCTCGAGCATTTTGTCAACCGCATGCTCCGGTGAGCCAACGTAAGGGGCCAAATTGTTGCGGTAATCACCCAAGGAGGGATGTTGTCCCCACGCAATCAGAATCTGAGCTTGAGCAGCGCACGTAAAACCCGCCCCCAAGATGGCAAGTAAACTAGCAAAGCGAAGTCGCATAGAAATTCCTAGTACTAACAGTGTACCCGAGAACTGTCAGGTTTAAGAAAGATTAATGTGCGCCGCCGCCCACCGCAGTCGCCATAGCCCGTTCCCGCTTGTGACGGACGATACGGCCCACCATCTCGGACGTGGAGAACCAAAGATCGCGAGGGCGCGAGATCGTGTACTCGGTTCCCTTGAAAGTCCGAATGGCGTGGCTGATGGAATCCTTCCACGGCGTAGCGAGGGGATTCAGCGTATAGTTCATGTAGAAAACAGGACAATCAATATCTCCGATGCGCCGCAGGCTGTCTTGGGGTACATCGGCACTCAGCATTGCTTTGGGGCCGGCGAAAATGACCGCATCAGGGTGGGTAGTAGACCCTACCTCGGTGGCAATCAGGTTTTCCAGGAAATCGGAATCGCTGTGCTTTTGTTCCAAATGTTGCAGGTTGACCGTTCCCAACTTCATGGATTGCAAGGCTTTGCCCAAGGCGGGGAAGTCGATGCTGGAAGCCATCTCCTGGCGGTACACGACGCGGCCTTCGTCGATATTAAAAGCTACGAGGGATACGTGCGCCACGTGCGGGTCGCGCTGGATGGTTTTCAGGATGCTGACGAGTGCGTCGGTGTCAGTCCGCTGCAGGGCGGCGGAATTGGCCTCCTGCGGGGCGAAATTGACAAGCAGTTTAACTGTTAGGTTGTCTTCCCTGGGTTTGTTTTGATCGGCAGCGGAATCGTTGGTAAACGGCTGTGGACTTGTTTCGGTGACTTGATTGGCCGTGATGAAGAGCGGGATTGGTTTATCTTTAGGCGCTAATTCGGAGCTGGAATCCCAAGACGAAGAGCACAAATGGTCAGCCCGATCGCGCATCAGCCAATCCACGTGGTAATTGCCTTCGCCTAAATCGATACCGCCCTGCAAAGTGGCATCGCCTTTGGCGTCCTCTTCAATGGCCGGTACGTTGAAGTGTTGAACAAAATAGGATGCATGCAAAGGTGACTCGCGTGGATACACGCGGAAAACCACCGTGAGGGTTTCGCCACTGCCGGATAATTCGCGCAGGGGGATACTGACATCGAAGCCGCTGTGAAACCGCAGGTCGAAACCTAGTTCCGGTTTGCGATCGGTGACAGTGCATGGGATGTCTTGGCGAACATCTCCCGTTTCGAGAATGGCCATATCCGACGGAAGTAAGTTCAACGCTTCGCCGGGCTGCGAAGGTTTGAGAAGCATCTGCGCCGGGGCAGGTTGGGGCAGCAGCGAGAGGACCACGCCGATGAGGACAGTCGATACGCCTACCAAACGGGAAGGCGCCAACTTAAAAACAACGGGCGAACACGATCCAGATAACCGCGATGCCATTTCTTCCTTAACCGGCCGCCAAACGAATACGTACGGCAGAGCCGCTGGTTTCACTATTATGCCGCAATCTAGTGGGTTAGACATAGAAATTTTCATTGCCGACACATTGGAAATTTCCTAGTACTACCCTTCATCTGATTAGTGAGCCTGAAACCGATCCCGTTTCAGGCTGGCTCCTATGCTACAGTTCGATTGAATATGGCTTCCCGCAGCGTTAACAAAGTTATTTTGATTGGGCATTTGGGACGCGATGCCGAGACGAAGTTTACTCCGTCTGGAGCCGCTGCCACGCGGTTCTCCGTGGCTACCTCGCGTCGCTGGAAAGACCAGCAATCCGGCGAATGGAAAGAAGACACCAACTGGACGAATGTGGTTCTTTGGCGTAATGAAAACCTCGCGAACTACCTGCTCAAGGGCAAGCAGATTTACGTAGAAGGCCGGTTACAAACTCGCAGCTACGACGATAAGGACGGCAAAAAAGTTTACGCCACGGAAGTGGTTGCGGACGAAGTGGTTCTGCTGGGTGGCCGTGGTGACGGAGAAGGCGCCGGTGCCGGTATGGGTGCAGGTGGGGGAAGTTCCGCTGCACGTGGCGGCGGCGGCAGTAGGTCTGGATCGGGTGGCGGAAGCATGCCTGGCGGTGACGATGATCCGGGCCCAATGGGTATTTCCGACGACGACGTACCGTTCTAAGTAGCTTCACTCGGGTAAGGGCCGATGCCAACTCTGCTGACTCAAGCTCCGGCGATGCCTGTTTCACCGAATCCACCGCGCAAACGCTGGACCCGGGAGCAGTGCGCCCTGCTTGAGTCCTCTGGTCTTTTCGACAAAGAGCGGCTTGAGTTGGTGGAGGGCGACCTAATCAGCAAAATGGGTAAGAATCGGCCGCAGGTTAACTCATTCATGTTGACGCTGTTTTGGTTAGTGGAGACGTTTGGTAAGCAGTTCGTCAATGCGGAAGCTCCGATTGATGTGAGTCCAGAGGACAATCCAACGAATGAGCCGGAACCCGATTTGATTGTTTTGAATCGTGAGTGCCTGACGTTTTTGTCAGCCAATCCACAGCCGGGCGACATCCGGCTGCTGGTTGAGATTTCGGACAGCTCGTTGGATTACGACCTAACGGTGAAGGCTCGACTTTATGCTCGCGCCGGCATCGGCGAGTATTGGGTGCTGGACGTTGCTGGAAAGCGATTGTTCTGCCATCGGAATCCAGCGGCAGGCCGTTACGAATCCGTCGCGATTTATACCGAACAGGAATCCGTTTCGCCTCTAACTGCGCCCGAATCTGCATTTAGAGCAGCGCTCGCGTTCCCGGCTTGAGCGTGGCTGAGGATCTTTCGCGAATCTTTTTCCCCCACGAATGCTTCTAACCAGACATCGTTCACTCTAAAATAGGAACTGAGCCGTCTTTTTGTTTTCCTTTCACAATCTTCTGGTCAACCACGGATACTTGCTGTTATTCGTGTATGTTCTCGTGGTCAGCCTGGGCGTGCCGGTGCCGGTTGATCCGCTGTTCCTACTGATGGGTGCACAAGCGGGAGATCACCACTATTCCTTCTTTCTGTCGCTAGTCATGGCTCTTACTCCTGCGCTGCTAGGCGACATTCTTTGGTACGAGATTGGCAAACATAAAGGACGATCGGTGCTGAGCCTTCTCTGCAAGTTGTCACTGGAACCCGATACTTGCGTCCGCAAAACCGAAAGTGCATTTTCCGCGCGCGGATCGGATGCGCTTTTGTTTTCGAAATTCGTTCCGGGCATGAGCCTTGCCTCAGTCACGCTGGCCGGTATTAGCCGCATGCCCTTCGGCCGTTTCGTCTTGGCCGATGCCGCCGGCTGCACGCTGTGGGCTTGCGCCTACCTCAGTCTGGGCTGGCTGTTTCATAAGCAAGTGGATCGCGTGATTAGTTTTCTGGGGCTGTATGGCCGCCGCGCAGGTCTGGTGATTGTCTTCGCGCTGGCTATTTACGTTGCCTACAAATACTTCCAGCGATGGCGCTTTCTGAAAAAACTTCGCATCAACCGGGTGACGCCGGAACAAGTGCAGGAATTAATGGCCAGTGGTTGCGGCCTCACGATTGTCGATCTACGGCATCCGGCGGAAGTAGAGCGCGTGGGTTTCAAGATTCCGAATGCTTTGGTATTGCGGCCCGAAGATCTCCGTTCGCGGTCGCATGAAATTCCGCGCGAGCACGAAATTATTTTGTACTGCACTTGACCCAACGAAGCAACCAGTGCCCGGGTGGCGCTGCAATTGAAGCAAGCAGGTTTAACGAATGTGCGTCCTTTGGCTGGTGGATTTGATGCCTGGTTTGAGCTAGGCTTGCCCACCGAAGCTGTTTTTGAAAACACGGAGAATCATGTCAACACCGCAAGATGAGCTGGTTATTCTCGAAACTGGCGATGTTCAACAACTTTCGCACTTGCTGCTGCCCATTCAGCCCGATGATCATGTGCAAGGGCCCGAAGGCGCGCGTCTTACGCTGGTGGAATATGGCGATTACCAGTGTGCGCCGTGTGCTTCGCTTTTCGTCACCATGCTTGAGTTGCATGAAAAGCTAAGGAATGATGTGCGCATTGTGTATCGGCACTATCCGCTCTCTGGCCTGCATCCCTTGGCCCAGTTAGCCGCCGAAGCGGCGGAAGCGGCCAGCGCGCAGGGGAAGTTTTGGGAGATGCATGAGCTGCTGTTTCGGCATCAAGATGGGTTGGTGGAAAAATCGCTGGAAGAGTACGCCGAAAAGTTAGCGCTGGATATGGGCCGCTTCCGCAAAGACTTGAAAGACCGGGCCTTTGAGGGCCGCGTGCGCGAAGATTTCAAGCGCGGTGTGGCGAATG
>PMQB01000276.1 GCA_003169195.1 Bryobacterales bacterium | reverse complement strand
ACGCGCAGCGGAGAGCAGCGTACCGTCGCCGCCCAGCACGATCAGAAGGTCTATGCCCTCGTGCAAGTCTTCCCGACTCACGAATTCTGAGTTCCCAGCGTACTCGGCGGTCAACTGGTCGCATCGGTAGCGCACACCGCGCTTGTCCAGCCAGGCAAGCAACCCGCAGACAATTTCGCGTGCTTGCGCGATCTTCGGCTTGGAAATGATTCCAACAGTGCTAATGTTTTGCATCCGGCTTACGCATACAGCAAGAATACAGAATACAAGGAGACAGAATGGACGGATGGGAGTTGGGTTGGTAAACGCAACAATTATTCTGGTCATGCTCAGTCTCTCGGCCTCTTGGGCGACAGCGGCTGGTCGTCGCTATACTGTGCTTCACTACGGCGTTCGTCTTACACTTGATTTTGAAAAACGCAGCGTGGAGGGAGTCGAAACGATTCGATTGCGGTCGCACTCAGGGTCTTTGACCGATGTCGAATTGGACGCGGATGAGATTGCGGTAAATTCGGTTCAGTTAGGCGTAAGCCCACAAGCGTTTTCGCAGGGGGATGGACACCTAACGATCCACCTTGCACTGCCGCTGAAGCCTAGCAAGAGTCTGAACGTGACCATGAGATATAGCGGGTCACCCACCAAGGGGCTGCGGTTTTCCCGGGATGAAGCGTTTACCGTTTACGCTACGAGTCATTGGATGGTGGTGAACCGAGATCCCGGAGACCTCGCAACTTTGCGTTTGGCTCTCACGGTTCCAGCCGGAATGGTTGTGGTGGCGAATGGTGAAAACACTTCGCGGAAAACAGTTGGTTCCCAACTGATCTCCCAATGGGAGGAGAAGCGAGCGATTCCCGATTTCGTTTTCGGCTTTGCCGTTGGGCGCTTTCACCAAAACGCGATGGCCGCGGGCCAAGCGGAGGTTCGTTGTTTCAGTGCCAAGTACAGCGCACAACAGATGAATCAAATGTTCCGCACAACTCCAGATGCGCTTGCATTCTTTTCAGAACGGGCAGGCGTGCCATATCCGGCGAAAACATATTCGCAGGTTATGGTGGGAGGAAAGCCGGAACAAGAACTCGGCGAATTTACGCTGCTGCCCGAAAGTTATGGTGAGACGCTGCGGGCACACCCCGAAGATGAATGGCTCATGGCGCACGAACTGGCGCATCAATGGTGGGGGATTGGATTGGCGTGCGGTACGTGGGGTGATTTCTGGTTGAACGAAGGAATTGCGACGTTCATGGCGGATGTGTGGTTAGGCGAACGCTATGGAGCGGCGCGTTATGAAAAGGAGATTGAAAGTGCGCACAAGATTTATGAAGGTTTGAAAGAAACCGGAAAAGATCACGCGCTTTGCTATGCGGGAAAAGCAGAGAACGAAGTAAGCGGACGCCTGCCTTACGACAAGGGTGCATGGGTGTTGCATTTATTACGGCAGGACGTGGGGGAAGAAGTATTTTGGCACGGTTTCAGAATCTACACGCGAACGCATATGGGCCAGACGGTGAGTAGTAAAGATTTTCAAAATGCTATGGAAAAGGCGGCCGGGAGATCGTTGGGTAAGTTTTTTGAGGAATGGGTTTATTGACGGGCACTGGCATGTAACAGAAATTCGCGGTTGCCTTCGGTGCCGAGGATGGGGCTGTCGGTAAGCGCGGTTGTGAAGCCCGCAGCGCCAAGAGCAGCAGCCACTTTGTTGCAGGCAAATTGATGTGACGCAGGATCGCGCACGATGCCTCCCTTCCCTACTAGTTCCCTGCCCACTTCGAACTGCGGTTTGACGAGGATGATCCAGTCACCGCCGGGAGCGAGTAGCGGCAGTAGTGCGGGGACTAACAGTGTGACTGAGATGAAACTCACATCGCAAACAATTAATTGTGCAAGTTCGCCGATGTCGGTTGCTTTGATATAGCGCGCATTGCACTTCTCGTGCAACACAACTCGTGGGTCGGTACGCAGTTTCCAATCAATTTGGCCAGATCCCGTGTCAACGGCATGCACGCGGAGTGCTCCGCATTGGAGAAGGCAATCGGTGAAGCCTCCAGTGGAAGTGCCCACATCGAGACATACTTTATCGGTGGGATCAAGTTGAAAATGTGCCAGAGCCGCTTCCAGTTTGAGGCCACCGCGGCTTACGTACTTAAGTGGCTCAGCAACTTCGATGCGCGCGCTTTCGTCCACCGAGTGACCGGGCTTCTCTGCTTTTTGGCCGTCAACGGTGACTTTGCCGGAGAGGATGAGGGCTTGCGCTTTTTCGCGGGAATCAACAAGTTGGCGAGACAGCATCGCGACGTCGAGACGCTGTTTCATGTCTTGCGTTGAACAATAAAGTCGGCGATTTGGCGGAGGCGATCGGCGCGATCGTCAAACGAGTGCAAAGCGGCATGGGCAGCGAGACGTTCTTCTTCGGCCATCTCTCGCGAGCGTTCTAAACCGTAAACGGCCGGAAACGTAATTTTTTGTTGTGCCGCATCTTTACCGGCAGTCTTGCCGAGTTTTTCAGAAGACTCTTCCACGTCCAACACGTCATCAATGATCTGGAACGCGAGTCCAACGCGCTCGCCAAATTCGGAAAGAGCCGCGAGTTCTTCAGGCGTCGCCCCTGCGTAGATCGCCCCCATGCGGAGACTCGCTCGCAGCAGCGCACCTGTTTTCGCGCGGTGAATGGATTCGAGCAGAAAGGCGGTCGGCGGTTTTTTCTCGCCTTCAATATCGTTGACCTGACCTCCAATCATTCCGCCTACGGTTCCCGAAGCACGCGCTAGTTCTTCCACCAGACGAATCTTTCGCTCGGCATCGACGTGCGGTAAACGGCTGAGCACTTCGAAAGCGAGCGTCAATAGAGAATCTCCCGCCAGGATCGCCATCGCTTCGCCGAAGACCTTGTGGCAGGTAGGACGCCCGCGGCGCAAATCATCGTTATCGAGCGCGGGCAGATCATCATGGATTAGCGAATAGGTGTGAATCAGTTCGAGTGTAGCCGCAGCATTCTCAACACCATTCGGCGCATCTGACACGGCCCGCGCAGCGGCGATGGCCAGAATCGGACGAATGCGTTTGCCGCCGGCGAACAAGCTATACCGCATCGCTTTGTGGATGGAGGTGGGATCGGTGGATTCGGCAGGAACCCATTGATCGAGCACCTGATCGATCGCTTGCACCTGTTCGCTTAGATAAACGGATAGTTCGGTTTGTGACCGTTGAGCTTGCGTCTTCGTCATTTAGCAGGTTTATCCGGATTGTAAGGAACGGCAATCATATCGCTGCCGCGTTTCGTCAGGACTTCTACACGCGATTCAGCTTCTTCCAGAAGCTTCTTGCACTCGGCACTCAAGCGCATGCCGCTCTCGAAAAGTGCAAGGCTCCGTTCCAACGGCAGATCGCCTTTTTCCAGCTCCTTAACGGTCTTTTCCAACTCCTCCAAGCTCTTTTCGAAGCTCAGCGGCGAATTTTTCTCCTCTGCCATTCGACCCATTGTATAGCGCGCGCCGTTGTCCCTCGTGGAATGTCCGTCATTGACGGTGATTTGATCAATAGCTTTTAATTTCACCACCGCAGGATTTCGCGCGATGTTTTCCTTTGGGTCAATTATGAGTAGCTTGAAATGGAGATGGAGAGGAAATTGGCGATATTTGCGTCGTGACTGAGCCCATCTACCCGATCGTCAAGTTGAACGGAACGAAATACGAACTACAGGCCGAATACTCGAACAAGTATCACGGTTGTTCATTCTTGCCTTAGTTGCTTTACTCGGGCGAGCCAAAAGCATCGCGCCAATGCACGAGCCAGCTTTTGGCATCGCCCAATCCGAGTTTTTTCCACCAGGCATCCATGGCCAACGGATTGGTGCCGGCCACCACCTGTTCCCGCGTCAAGCCTGCAGGAGGGGACAAAAGTTCGGTCATTTTATCGAATACCATTCCGCGGGAACTCGCGTCCACTCTGGACAACAAGCTCAGAAGGCTGATGGCATCCTTGGGACCGGCGGCGGCCAGCACTGCGGCCAACGCTTGGGTATTCTGGTAACGCGTTGGGCCAAAATCAAGCTGCTCCAGAGCCGTGCGGAAGTCGCTACGAGCGTCTTCAAAAAACGGAGTGCCTGGTCCTAGATTGGGGCGGGTGAGAGCCACCGCACCGGCAGGAACAATGGCTTGGCTCTCAGCAAATTGAAACTGCACCCATCCTGAGGTCACTCGTACCCTGCCCTCGCCCCGTTCATCGACCTGAAGAACAAATGCACAACCCAGATCGATCGCCTCTGAAGATGGCGTATCAACCGAGAGAGTCCGCGGTGGTGCCCAAAGTTGGGCTGATATTTCGCCGCGCTCAAGGGCAACGCGGTGACGGCCGCTTTGAGTGGCCACCAGACGAAGGCGAGTGTTGGGTTCGATTCGAATGGCGCCCATGAGTCCGAGGCGAATCTTGGCGCTTGAATAACTATTGGTCTCCAAAAGTTCGCCAGCCCTGAGCTTGCCGCTGGGTTTTACAACCTGCCCATTAATAGACGGAGTACCAGACAGCGCTACTACCTTCCAAATGGGCCCGGGTTGCCAAGCCAGCCGCACTGCAACCGAGGCGACAACGAGCAAACAGGCGGCGGTCGCCACGATCCAGTAAGAGCGGAGCGTCGCGTTGACGCGTGGGCGACGAGAGAAGGCAAGTGCTGGCACTTCCGTTGGAGAGAACCTGCGCAGCAATTCCTCCCATTGCCGCAATTCAGCATTAGGCACGCCTGTGGCATCCCATAAGTAACGATCAGATTCTTCCACTAGTGTGCGGCTCCTTTCAAACGCGCGCGCAGCATTTTTGTTCCTCTGTGGAGGTTGACTCTCACCGAATCAGGCGTGAGTCCGGTCAGCGCTGCGATTTCGGGTCCTGTCAATCCTTCCACAAAGCGCAGCACGAGCGTGTCTCGATAAGCCTCGGGCAAGCGGCGAATTTCCATCAAGAGAAGCCAGGCCTTCTCATCAGTCGAAGAGGACGCGGCGTCTGAATGCAATCCCTCTGTGCTGTGTTGCCTCCGGAAATGATCGGCCACCTGGCGAATGGCAATCTGTCGAAGCCATCCGCCGAACGCGGCCGAATCACGCAACGAAGTCAACTGCCGCCAGGCTTGCAGGAACACTTCTTGCACCAGATCATCCACATCGCTCACCGCAACGCGAGACAGCAGAACGGCGTGCACCATGCGGAAAAAACGCCGGTATAATTCAGCGAAAGCACTGCCGTTGCCAGCGCGCGCATCACTGACTAAGTCCAGCAAGTCACTCGATTGTTCCGCTATGGCCGTATCCTTGGCTCAACCTATGAAAAGTTCATTTGTTGCTGCAGCCTGATCTTGAAAGTACACCTTAAGCATCCATCCGCTGACTCGCTCAGTGGTTGGATGGTGCAAAAGTCTGCGAGTTGTTCAGATTCTGAACGCATGGCGGGAGTGAGGTAAGAATCGCCTTCGAACCGCAGATCATCCACCCACTGAAGAGGATAGCCCGCGCCCCAAAGTGTGAAATGAATGTGGGCTGGCACCTGCATGCCCGGGTAGCGGCCAGGCAAAATCGTGCGAAGGCTGAAGCGGCCAGCGTCATCGGTTTTCATCCAGCCATAGATTCGAGGCGGCAGTGCTGTGTGGTTTTCGCCGTAATGGCCGTTGGCATCGGTATTGTAGGCATAGACTGTCACATGCGGCGCAGCCTTTTGGCCATCGGGCGCAAACACTTGGCCGGCCACAAGCAAGGGACGGCCGGGTTCGTCGACAGCGGTGATTTGCGCATGCGATGCGATGGCTGAAGGCGTAGGGTGTCGGATCATGCAGAGGCCGTTGTGTCGCGCGTTCCGCAAAACGTTCGCAGATAAGGAATCGAATGGGTCTTCCGCCTTGCTCTCTTTCGCAGCCAGGGTAAGCATCCCAGATCCAGCGACCACTAGGAATTGTCGTCTATCGAACATATGAATCTCCTTTTCGATAGAAGGACGGAACGAAGTGCCGTAAGTGTTAACGAGCCTGGAATAGATTTTGAGATCTTCCTCCCACAGCCGCTACTTTTGTTCTAGACTGAATGTATGGCAATTCCGGCTGCCACGCGCCCGTCCCTCTTCGGCTCCGACTAAGCAACTTAGTCAGGAGCGGCCCTTCCTGTCTGCCTGCGGTTTCCCAAAACAATTGTAGAGGTGTAAGATGTCAACGCTGATTGCCCCCAATCCGCTATTGCCTAGCCTTGTCACGGCGCTGCCTGGCCCAAAAGCCAAGGCGATTATTGAGCGCGACCACGCGGTGGTTTCGCCGAGTTACACGCGAGGTTACCCGCTCGTGATCAAGCGCGGCGAAGGCGCGGTGGTGGATGACGTAGATGGCAATCGCTTTCTAGATTTCGCCGCAGGGATAGCCGTGGTGGCCACCGGACATTCGCACCCGCGTGTGGTGAAAGCGATCCAGCAGCAGGCGGCGGAGTTCGTGCACATGTCTGGCACGGACTTTTATTACGAGAACATGGTGCAACTGGCGGAAAAGCTAGCAGCACTGACGCCCGGCGGGGTGGCGCGTCGCGTTTACTTCGGCAATTCAGGCGCGGAAGCAGTTGAAGCCGCTATTAAGCTGGCACGCTATTCCACCGGCCGCGATAAGTTCATTGCNNGAAAGCTGCCATGTGGAATGCGTCAAGGTGTTGGAGGACACACTGTTCAAAACAATTCTGCCAGCCGAAGAAGTGGCGGCCATCGTGGTTGAGCCAATCCAAGGTGAAGGCGGGTATCTGGTGCCTCCGGCCAAGTTCCATGAAGAGCTGCGGCGCGTGGCGGATAAATACGGCATCCTGCTAATTCACGATGAAGTGCAAAGCGGGATGGGGCGTACAGGCAAGATGTTTGCCTCTGAGCATTTTGGTGTCTCCCCGGATATTGTGACCATCGCCAAAGGAATTGCGAGTGGAATGCCACTGGCGGCGACCATTGCACGCGCCGATGTTATGACTTGGCCACCCGGTGCGCATGCGTCCACCTTTGGCGGCAATCCGGTTTCCATTGCGGCGGCTCTCACAACCATTGAATTGCTGGAAGAAGAACTGGTGGAGAATTCGGCTCGGATAGGTGCCTACATGCTCGACCGGATGAGCACGTGGACCAAGAAATACGAAATCGTCGGCGACGTGCGCGGCCGCGGATTGATGATCGGTATTGAGTTGATTCAAAACAAATCATCGAAAGAGCGTGCCCCCGAACTGCGCGACAAATTGGAGCAACTGGCGTTTGAACGCGGCTTGCTTGTGCTGGGCGCCGGTCCCAATACGATTCGGCTGTGTCCCCCTTTGGTGATCACAAAAGAACAGGCGAATTTCGCGATGGATACATTGGAACAGTGTTTTCCGCTGCTCGCTTAAACTGGTTCCAGTGTCAGAACTGGTCTTAGACGTAGGCTGTGGAAACAACAAGTTCCCGGGTTCCATTGGTATTGATAGCAATCCGAATACGAAAGCGGATGTGATTGCGAATCTGGATCAATTCCCCTATCCGTTTCGTGACAATTCGTTTCGCGAAGTGCGCGTATTGCACGTGATTGAGCATGTGGCCGACGTGATGCGGACAATGGAAGAATTCCACCGCATGCTGGAACCGGGCGGACGGGCGCTCATCATTACGCCCCACTACACAGACTTCAGTTCCTTTTGTGATCCAACACACCGATCTCATCTAAACAGCTTTTCATTGCGCTACTTCGGCGACGACAACGCTGGCTACGGCTACTATACAAAGGCCCGTTTCCGTGAGATTAAAGTGCACGTTCGCCTACTCTCCTTATGGAGATACATGGGGTTCGAATTTTTCGTGAACCAATCCCGTTGGTTCCGCCGCTTTTGGGAATTCTATCTTTGCTATGTGATCCGGGGCAAGGTGATTGAATGGCAATTGGAAGCGTTAAAAAATCCGGTTGGACGTTAACGCCCGGGCAGGTGTTGTGGAAGCTGAGCGACCGGGCCAGACATGCAAGAGAAGCGAAAACGCTAACGGCTGAAGCAGCGTTAGGTCGCAAGGGCGAAGACATGGCGCATCGCTATCTGCAAAAGATAGGTTATGCCGTCGTAGGACGGAACTACCGAGCGGGTTCTGATTCCGAGATCGACATTGTGGCGCGCAAAGACGACCTGCTGGTTTTTGTCGAAGTAAAGTCGCGGAAGACAGCAGAGTATGGCGCACCGGAACGGGCCATCGACAGCACCAAACACAAAAACATCATTCGCGGTGCACGGGCGTATACAACCCGGGCCGGGATCGATTGGAGCCATGTGCGGTTCGATGTGATTTCGGTGGTGTTTACCGATCCGCCTTCCATCCTGCATCAGCAGGACGCATTTTATCCGAACCGGACAATCTAAGCTCCAAGGCAACTCAAGCACCCCTGTGCATGCGCAGCGGTTTTGGGAACATAGGAAGACCCTATGAATAAAACCGTCTATGTCGCAAGAGGCCAGGGTCGCGAGTTTGCCTGGAAAAGCGACGATGCATTTGTCAAAGTGTCAGCGGAAGAGTCAGGTGGTCAGTTTAGCTTGATCGAAGACAACCTGACCACCGAGTTCAGGCTGGCCCGGCACGTCCATCGGGAACATGCGGAGACGTTCATTGTGATCAGCGGGAAGGTTGAGTTTGCGCTAAATGGATCCACACTGGTTCTTTCCCACGGCGATACGCTCCACATCCCAGCGGGTGAAGCCCACGCGGTGCGTTGTTTAGAGCCAGCCAAAATGCTAACGCTGTATCAACCAGGCGGCCTGGAAAAGTTGTTTGAAGCCTATGCCGCCATGACAGCCGAAGAAATGGCTGATGCCGAAAAACTGCGGGCCGTGGATCTGGCTTACGACAACGTGGTTCTATAGTTGTCACTTTACGAGCGTGTAGTGAACCATGACATCTGTGATGACCTCAACGGGATTGCCGTTGAGCAGTGTGGGCTTGTAGCGCCACTGCCGAACTGCTTCGAGTGCAGATTGGGTTAGATCATCACTGGGCGATGAGAGGACGCGAATATCCAACGGTACGCCCTCTGTGGAAATCACGGTTTCAAGCTCTACTATGCCTTGAATGCCCGCTGCCTTCGCAGACATCGGATAGACAGGCTGAGTCTTGGTGACGAGGTTCGCTTGTGCCACATTGCCTCCTACATGCAGCGGCTTGGGCGTGCTGGGTGTGGTTGGCGGCGGTGCCGGTGTCCCCGCGGCGGCCACGGTCACTTGTTCTTGGACTTTACCGAGCGTCAAGGTGAGTCCGCGATCAACTTTGGAATCGGCTTTCACATTGAACTCGCGAAAGAGCGTGACGAAACCGGGGCTCTGCACGCGCAGAATGTACTGCCCAGCGGGCAAAGTTTCAAAAGCAAATTTCCCGTCGGCAGCCGTGGTGGTTTCGAACTTAGTGTTGGTGTCGGGATCGTACAGCATTGCCTCGGCATTCGGTACGGCGGCGCCACTGGGATCGTAAAGGGAACCGCCAATAGTGGCGGCAGAGAGTCCGGCCGAGGCAAGCAGGCCGGCGAAGAGTGTGCGTTTCATAGTGTGACCTCGTGTGGAAATTGGTTGAGATTCGGACGAAAATGTGACTGCCGAGGCGGCAACGGTCAAGGCAGTAAGACAGCAGAGTGCGAGCACAGCAGACGGCTGCGATGGCGGCCGTGGCGGCTGCAAGATGGAGCGCAGGCGATCTTCCAAACCAGCAGGGCGCGCCATGGCGAGGCCGACGGCAGAAACGGTCCGGTGAACGGTGAAGGCTTGCGCGATAGCGAGTAGTTCGGCGGCATAGTCGGACGGACGGACGCCGAATTGGATGACCTGTTCATCGCAAGCGCGTTCGCTTTCGCGGCGCAGCAGACGCAATGCCCCCCAAGCCAAAGGTTGGAACCACCAGATAGCCGCAATCCAACGCGCACAGCGTTCTGTAAGCAGATCGCGCCGACCGATGTGAGCGAGTTCGTGCAGTAGAACAACGCGGCGGCGCTCAGGCGGCCAAGTGAAACATTCACTGGGAAGAATGATGCGAGGATTGCGCACCCCCGAAGCCATGGGCATGAGCCGTTCGGGATGGATTAGCAATGCCGGTGGTTGCGAAAAACCGAGCTGCGAACAGAGTTCGTACAGAAGATTGTTGAGAGCTAAGTCTTCGCAAAGGACGGCGCGACTCACCAGTATTCGCAAACGAAGTTGCGCGGTCAAGAGCGGCAGGAGAGCGATGAACGCCGCGAGCGCCCAAAGAAGGCCCGGCGAAAGAACGAAGCCCGGCGATTGGGTAATGGCGCGGCGAGCCACTACGATTTGCTGAATGGTAACGCTACTAGTATTGGACGAATGCGTCCATGCAGGCAGCTCCATTTCAGGAATAACAGTGGCGAACAGCGGCCACAGCAGCAGAAGCACAAACGAAGAAAACAGAATTCGATGCCGCTGCGGCGCACGCATATTTCGAAAGAGACGGCATAACAGCGTACCCGCGGCAAGGATCAGCGCGGAACGAATGAGCAGATTTGCCAGCAGCCAGAGCATCAGCGACCCTCCTGACGAGCTTTTTCGATTAACTCAGCAAGACGATCAAAATCGCTGCCAGAGAGCTTGCGGCCGGAGACATCAAGTAGGGTAGCCACTGCCTGCTCAGGCGATCCTTCAAAAAACGTGTCGAGCATATGTTGAACGGCGGACCGGCGCGCTTTGTCACGCGGAACGACCGGAAAGAAGACGTAACGGAGGTCTTTTTCTTCGTGGCGAATGTGTTTCTTTTCTTCCAGCACACGCAGCATGGCACGCACGGCGGAGTAACC
>PMQB01000566.1 GCA_003169195.1 Bryobacterales bacterium | reverse complement strand
AAGGTGATCGTGGCGGACGTGTTGCTGTTAGGATCGCTGAGGGTGATTGTGTCGCCAGCCGTCGGAGCCGTCTCGGTGACCGCACCTGTAACGGTCGCCTGGTTGTTGGTGAGCAAATTGGTACCGCTGCCGCCGTTATCCGCAACAGTGAACGCAGATGCGCCACTGAATTGCAGCAGACCATTGCTGTCGGTGCCCGCGCTAATGCCATATTTGTTCAACTGGCCGTTCAATGAGCTTAAAACGTCGCTCAAACTGGACCCGTTCGCGCTGGCCGACACCTTAGCTGTAACCGTTTGCGCACTGCCGTTCGAGAACACGTTGAAAGTAAACGACTGGTCGTTGGTGCCCGCCGTCCCTTTCACAAACGTTGCGCCCGTCGCGTCGACACGTTGGGTGTTACCGCTGAGTCCTACGCCGCCGCCCAAAATGTCGGTGGACGCCAAACCAAGACTGGTGGCATCTACAGCATTGCTCGCACCACTGAGGTCAATGTTCACGGATGCGTTGGACTGGGTAGTCCCCGCGCCGCCAATATAGACGCTAAGATTCGTGTTGAACGTTCCACCAGAATTCAAATTGATATTCGCCGCTTGCCGGTTCAATTCGGTAATGAGCCCGGAGTACTCTTGGTTCAAAGTGGCACGGCTGCCGGTGAACGTCCCCGACGCCGATTGCGTCGCCAGGGTCTTCATGCGATCCAGAATCGTCGAAATATTGCTCAACCCACCGTCAATAATTTGCAGTTGGCTGATACCGTCGTTCGCATTCGAAACGCCTTGTGTCAGTTCGGCCACGCTGGAACGATAGCCATTGGCAATGGCTAAGCCAGCGGCATCATCGCCGCTGGAGTTAATGCGATAGCCGGAGGTTAGTTCTTGAATGGTTTTGCTCTGAAAAGCGTTATCTGTATTCAGATTCTGCTGAGCCATGAGCGAGGTGGTGTTTGTTTGAAGAGAAATCATTGTTTTTCCTTTTACCGGCCTATCCTCGATGGGCTCTTAGCCGGGTATCTCGCGACTGTACTGAGCAAGCGCGATGCCAAAGTTCGGCCAGAGTTGTGGTGGAAAAGGTAGGATTACGCCGAAGCGACGGGAAACAGGAGTGAGTTAGTGACTGGGGCGCGCTTCCGCTCGCAGGCCCAAGTCGCTGACAATGACGATATCGACGCGGCGGTTGCGTCGGCGGCCCGTTTCGCTTTCGTTGGAATCGATGGATGCGGTATCGGCATAACCGACAATTGCCATGCGTTCGCGCGCAACCGAGAAACGTTCATTAAAGAGACGCAGCATCGCAATGCTGCGCGCCGCCGACAGTTCCCAGTTGCTTGGGAAGCGGGGTGTGTTGATCGGCACGGAATCTGTGTGGCCTTCAAGGCGCAGCGCATTCGGCAAACGGTTGAGAATACTGCCTACTTCCTTGAGCGTTGGATAAACGCCCGGATCGATGGTGTCGCCACCGGTCGAAAAGAACACGGCTGAGTTGAGTCCAATAATGACACCGCGCTCTTCCACTCGAATATCCACCGCGCCCTGAGCGATTTCTTTCTGCAGGCGGCTGCGCAATAAGGCCGCGGCCGCATCCAGGTCTTTGAGCGGCTCTTCCGGTTTATCCGCGGGTGGATTTGGAAAAGCCGGCCCCCTTAACATCGCGTTGCCCCGGCCTTTGTCCTCCACCGTGCCGCCCAGGATGGCCGCGATCTTGGGCGGTGTCGTGCCGTTCTTGAGTGCTTTTTCAACGCCTTCGGAGATCTGTTTGGCGCGCGCGTGATCGGTCTGCGTGGAAGCGAACATCACCACAAAAAACGCAAACAACAGGGTGACCAGGTCGGCATAAGACACCAGCCAGCGCTCGTGATTCTCTTTCGCTGCTGTTTTGCGGCGGGCCATACTTCCTTTCCCTTACGGAGACGCCACCGGCTGTTCAGCCGCGCGGTCTTTGCGCGGGGATTCTTTGCGCGGAGAAGACGCCGCACCCGCTTCCTCCTCCAAGAACGCCCCCAGCTTGCTTTCGAGCAATTTGGGATTCATCCCTTCGGCAATGCCAATCACCCCTTCAAGAACCAATTCCTTGTCTTCCAGTGACTGCTCCAAACGAGCTTTAATCTTGGCGCCCACAGGCAGCAGCACAATATTGGCGAGAGCCACTCCATACACCGTGGCCACAAAAGCCACCGCGATGCCATGCCCCACCTTTTCCATGTCTTCCAGATGTTTCATGACTTGGATCAAACCAAGCACCGCGCCGATGATGCCAATCGTAGGTGCATAACCACCCGCTGTTTCAAAAACTTTGGCTTCGGCCTCGCCGCGCCGCGCCGCCGCCTCTATTTCCAGCTCCATAATGCGCCGCAAATCCTGTAGATCGGTACCGTCCACCGCCAGCATAAGCGCTTTCTTCAGAAACGGATTATCCGTGATCTCGTTGGCCTGGTCTTCTAAAGAGACAATGCCGGCACGACGAGCCTGCCGCGCAAAATGAAGCAACTGCTCAATCAAGGCATGGCGCGGCGGTGCCGTGTCCCAAAGAACATCCTTCAAACGCCGCAAAGCCGCATGGATGAGAGCGTGCGGTGTCGTCACCATCACCGCGCCCGCCGTGCCGGCTCCCACGATGAGCGCCGCGGTATATTGCGCCACATCGCTAAAGCGGCCACCCTCGAGAATCAACCCGCCTAGAATGCCACTAGCGGCAACCACCAGGCCCGCCAAGGTGGCGAAGTCAATTTTACGCCGTGCGCCTATCGCCGATGACTTGTCATTGGCCATGGCGCCCATCATCTTTGGTCGGCGGTGCTGTTCCAGGCGGACGCGTGGTTACGCCGCTGAAGGCCATCGCCAGCGGCAGGCCCTCCAGCACACTGCGCCGGAAGCGCACTACTTTCGCAATAATTTCGTTGGCGGTTTCGCGGACCAGGATCTTCTGTCCGGTCGTCAGCACAATGACGGTATCCGGCGTCATCTCGATGTGCTCGATGAGATCGGCATTGACCACCAGAGGGGCTTGGTTCAGGCGAGTCAAATGGATCATAAGTATGCTACCTCTATCTCATCGACCCCGTCTCCCCAAAGCAGTAGTGACTTGTCGGCCGGAATGGCGGGCAAGGGCTTAAAAGGTAACACACTGTTGGTGTGAAAAAGGGCGACGTCAAAGCCACTGCGGCAGACCGTAACTATGCCGCCGCACGCTGGCGAAGATGTTCCAGCAAGCTAAATCCGGCGTGTAAACCCTGTGGAGTACAGCGGTCGTCTACCACCGCAGAGATCCCCTTGCGTTGCGGACGCATCTGCCGCAGCCGTTCCACCACACTCACCAACACCTCGCGCTGTTCGCTCTCAAAGTAGTTGGTCGGCTCCGTACGTTGGCAACACCGCATCGCATCATTGAGCTCCTGCTCGAAACTCACGGCGTCGGCCCGTTTCCAGGCGGCCAGTATCTGCTCGGCGTGTTGCGCTACGTTCATCGGATCAATCTCCCTGCCGACTCTATCGCAACTCCCACCCCATATTCGAGCCTTTTTTTCCCCAACTTGCAGCTTAGCCAAACCCTACCCATCCAATCTAAGTGGTCACAGGTTGCGCTGCTGCCATAAATTGCGCCGCCGCAAAATCCAACTCTTCCGACGTGTGGCCCGCCGATACCTGCACACGAATCCGTGCCTTGCCTTGCGGCAAAACTGGATAGGAGAATCCCACCACGTACACGCCTCTTTCCAAAAGAGCGTCCGCCATGCGTGTCGCACGAAACGCGTCGCCAAACATAACAGGAACGATCGGGTGTTCGCCTGGCAGCAGGTCGAAGCCGTTCACCGCCATACTTTGCCGAAAGCGCGTGGTGTTCGCGAACAGACGGTCGCGTAAGGCCGTCGATTCTTTCAGCATCTCAAGCACTTTGAGCGAAGCCGCCACAATCGGGGGCGCCACCGAATTGGAGAACAGATAAGGACGCGAGCGCTGCCGTAGTAGATCCACGATTTCTTTTCGACCGCTGGTATAGCCGCCGCTCGCCCCGCCTAGCGCTTTGCCCAACGTGCCGGTAATGATATCCACCCGGTCCATCACGCCATGGTGTTCATGCGTACCGCGCCCCGTCTTGCCCATAAATCCAACCGCGTGTGAATCGTCCACCATCACCATCGCTTGATACTTGTCGGCCAGATCGCAAATCTCGGGCAGCTTGGCGATGTAGCCATCCATTGAGAACACGCCGTCGGTGGCAATCAGGCGATGCCGTGCCGAACCCGCTTCCCGCAGCTTGGCTTCCAAATCGGCCATATCGCCATTCTTATAACGAAAGCGCGCGGCTTTGCATAAACGGATGCCGTCAATAATGCTGGCGTGATTGAGTTCGTCGGAAATGATGGCGTCGTTTTCCTCAAGCAGGGTTTCGAACAAGCCGCCATTGGCGTCAAAGCACGAGCCGTAGAGAATGGTGTCCTCCGTCCCCAGAAATTCGCTCAGCTTCGCTTCCAGTTCCTTGTGGATGGATTGCGTGCCGCAGATAAACCGCACACTCGCCAAACCATAGCCCCATTTGTCGAGTGCCTCACGCGCCGCGCCAACAACGGCGGGGTGATTGGCCAAGCCCAGGTAATTATTGGCACACATGTTCAGAACATTCGGCTTCCCAGCCACGCGCACTTCGGCCTGCTGCGCGCTCGTGATCTGGCGCTCGCGTTTGAACAAACCCGCTTCTTCAATTCCTGAAATTTTCTGCGCCAGAAACGGCGCGACATTGGTATACATGGCGTTCAGCAATCCTTTACGTTGACGGCCAGTCCGGCCAGCGCCGTCTCTTTATATCTTGACTGCATGTCTAACCCGGTTTGATACATGGTGCGAATCACTTGGTCGAGGGACACCTTGTGTCCCCCTCCTTCCTGCATCGCCATTCGGCAGGCGTTGATCGCTTTCACCGCGCCAATCGCGTTCCGCTCAATGCAAGGAATCTGCACCAAGCCACCAATCGGATCGCACGTCATGCCCAGGTTGTGCTCCANNTCGTTCGAAGCGCCCAACGCACCCGCCAAGCCACCCGCCGCCATCGAGCAAGCCACTCCCACTTCCCCCTGACAGCCGACCTCCGCCCCTGAAATAGACGCGTTCTCCTTATACAAAATGCCGATCGCCCCGGCTGTGAGCAAGTAGCGGAACAAGCCTTCGTCATTCGCGCCGGGCAGAAACTGGCGGTAGTAGCGGCCCACCGCCGGCACCAGGCCAGCCGCTCCATTGGTAGGCGCTGTCACCACCCGTCCCCCCGCCGCATTTTC
>PMQB01000621.1 GCA_003169195.1 Bryobacterales bacterium | reverse complement strand
TGGAGATGCTGGTGGATTACGGCATGACTCCGGTGAATGCGCTGAAGGCGGCGACGTCGGTGGCGGGGCAGGTGTTGCATATGGATATCGGGGTGGTGAAGGCGGGGATGTTGGCGGATTTGATTGCGGTGGATGGAGATCCAGTGAAGGATGTGGGAGCGCTGCGGAAGGTGACGTTTGTGATGAAGGGTGGGGTGGTTTATAAGAAGTAGGCGGGAGCGATTTGAACGCTAAAACGGGTGATTGGCTGGATGAGCAGGAGAATGCAATTCACTCTCCAAGAGAGCGAAGCAAAGGCGGAGGTATCATTTCAGGCGGTAGATCCAGCCGCAATTGCCTTTGCTGTCCTCAGCCCAAGATCTATTGCGGCTATGGAGTCGAAAGCCCCTATTTTGAACCAGGCGGATGAGTTAAGAGTTGCAAGAAGATCTGTAGCTTGATCAGGCGTAAGCTTTACCACTATCTCGCTCAGAACGGGGATAGGAATCATTATTTTGTCGCCCGCTTTCGCCATGCGATTCACCAGAAATTGCATGCGTTCCATCGCATGTTTAACAGGTGCTTTGGTTCTAAGGCCGATAACTTGAGCACCTGGAATGAAGAGCGCCGATAACGCGGTGGTATCGACTGCTTATCATTCCTCTCGAAGCTCCCGCATAGTTTCCATAAACTCGTTGGGCGGTATGCCTTCAAATATCTTTTGAATGTTCTTTATGGTGTTTGCGGGTGTACAAGGATCGAGAACTAGAAAGTCCGTCGCGGTAAACGATCTCATCTGCCACAGAGAATCGACCCTATACCAATTCCCATAACCATGCAGGCGTAATTGCTCGCCTAGCAGATAGGGGGCCAAGCGCCTTGCTAGTTCAACCGACACAACACATCTTAGTTCGCTATCACCATCCCGTAAGTGGACGTTGATAGTTTGGTCTTTCCCGCCAATAGAAAATATCTGTCCGTCTATGCTGGCCGTGCGCTGAACAGGTCCGATTTCCTCGACCGCCGCGCGTCTCCGCCCCGCAAATTCTGTCACCTTGCTTTTGCCGATAAACAACTCACCAATTGCATTATCTTCCAACAGAAGAGCATCCACGGCAGCGAAAGCTTTCAGTGCTGGCTTTGGGGCGGTACCGTCAGCAATCGATTGCACTCTCGCCTTTACACTCGGAACAGATTGAGGCTCAATGTAGGCAAGGAGTTTCGCGCTGCCTTCCCCAACTTTCGCAAAGTGAACGTTGTCTTCGCTGCCAACCATTAAAGCGAACTGCTTGAGATAATCAGCGAGCCGAGACATGGGCAGGGTACCCGGCGTGAAAACGTCGATTTTCAATGTGATCTGGTCATCTTCCATTTTGCCGTTCTCCCTTCGTCTATCATTGTCTCAGTCTCAACACACTATCTTTCATTTCGGCGGCGAATTGTTTCGAGGCCAAAGCAGAAGGAAACCAGCCGAGATTCCATCAGTTTCATCAGTGCGGCGAAGCTCGCAATTCTGGCGGTGCAACAAGCCGAGACACTCTTGGCCACAGTCAGTGGCTGGTGAGCCAGGTGGATTTTAGTTTCCAGAAGAGGCCGGAGACGACGCCTGGTTTGCCGTCGGTGGCGTAGAACTCCAGCTTGTCGGCACCGGCGGGGGCGAAGACGAGATTGGTGATGGTGAGGCGGCCTTCGTCGGCGAAGACTTCGACAGAGTCGCGGTCGACGATGATGTTGAGGCGGAGAGTGTTGCCGTTGAGCTTGAGAGGTGCCTCGGTGCGGGCTGGAAAATCTTTGCTGAAACTAACGTTGCCGGAATGGGTGCGGTCGACATAGAGCACACCTTTTTGCTTGTCATAGCCGATGCTGGTGTAGGTGCCGTTGTTGGCGAGCACTTTCCAGCCGGCGTCTTGCGCGGTGCCGAGGGGGAGCATGGAACTGAATTGGAATTGATGGCCGGTGTTTTCCATCTTTTCGTGCACTTCGAGGCGCGCTTCGCGGAGGGTAGATAAGGCATCGACGGGCTGTTGGAACAAGCGAATGCCGTCGGGCGTGGTGCGCAGAGACAGTTTGCGGGGAAGCGTCATTTGGCCGCGAAAGGGGCTGGTGGGCGTGTCGCGCGCGTACTGCCAGTTGCTCATCCAACCGATGGTGAGGGGCGGGTTGGTCTTCGGAAGATTATTGAAGGTGAGGGCGCAGTAGCAGTCTTTACCGTAGTCGGTCCAGAGAGTTGTGGTGGGTGGATTGTCATCGGTGAAACGTTGGCCATCGAAGTGGCCGATGAAGTATTGCTCGCCGGAACCGCCGGCGACAGCGCCTGGATTGAGGCCGACTTTGAGGATCCAGCGGGTTTCGGGTTTGCCGTCGAGAGGAACTTCAAAGAGTTCGGGGCACTCCCATTGGCCAGCAGTGGCGCCGGCGGGTCCGAATTCGCTTAAGCGCTTCCAATGTTTGAGATCGGCGGAAGAGTAGATCAAGATTTTGTGATCGTTGGGCAGTGACACGGCCATGACCCATTGCTTGGCTTGAGTGGACCAGAAGACTTTGGGATCGCGGAAGTCGGTGAGGTTGAGATTGAGAACGGGATTGTCGCGGTACTTGGTCCACGTGCGGCCGCGGTCGTTGCTGTAAGCGATGTTCTGGGTTTGGAGATCGGGCTTGGTGGCGGTTTTCGCGGTGAAGCCGGTCCAGACGGCGACCATGCAGGGTTTACCGCCGAGGCAGAAGCCGCTGGTGTTTGTGTGATCGATGACAACGCTGCCGGTGAAGATCATGACGCCGTTTTCTTCGGGCAAGGCGACGGGCAGTTCGTCCCAATGGAGCAGATCACGGCTGACGGCATGCCCCCAACTCATGTGGCCCCATACATCACCAAACGGGTTGTATTGGTAGAAGAGATGGTATTCGCCTTCGAAGAAGACGAGGCCGTTGGGATCGTTGGTCCAATGCACACGTGGGGAGAAATGGAATTGCGGGCGGAAGGCCTGGTTGTACCCGACGGTGCTGTTTTGTCCGGGGAGCAACAAGACACACAAGGGCAGCAGTGCGGCAAACAAGAAACGTTTCACTATTCCTCCAGAGCTTTCGCGTACACGCGGTGCGCTTGACAATCCGCTTACGTGGTATAGCATACTAATCTAAGCGTCCGCCCGCGCCTGTCCGGCGCTCTATTTTTCAATGCCATCTCTTCCCAGAACCCTACCACGCATTTGCGTGGCGTTGGGTCTGCCCACCGCAAACCAGTTACAGCGCGCTGCTGAGCGCGAATACAAAGACGGCAGCACCTTCCTGGAGTTTCGTCTTGATTATTTGCCCGATCCTGCGGCGGGCATAGACGTACTGCGCAAGTTTCGTAAGACGTATCCGGATGCGTATGTGCTGGCGACATGCCGGCATGCTGACGCCTCGGGATACTTCAAAGGGTCGATCGAAAAACAGGTTGAGATCCTGGAAGAGGCGTTGCGCGCGGGTGCGACGTTTGTGGATTTGGAAATTGAGTCGGTGGAGAAAGCGAAACGGGCAGTGTGTGCGCTGCGCGAGTTGGGACCGGTTTGCCTTTCGTATCACAATTTCGAAAAGACGCCGGCGCTTGATCCGGTGCTGCGCCGGATGCGCAAGTATGAGGCAGACGCTTATAAGATTGCGATTACAGCACGAAAGCCGAGCGACAATTTGCGGCTGATTGAGTTTGCGCATGAGCCGCATGAGCGGCCGCTGATTTGTTTGGCGATGTCGGAGATTGGCTTGGCGTCGCGGATTCTGGTAGCGCCGTTGGGGAGTTTGTTTACCTATGCTGCGCCGATGGCGGAGAGCGGGACTGCGCCGGGGCAGATTGCGGCGAAGCTGATGCGCGGGCTTTACCGTTCGGAGAAGTTGACGAAGGCGACGCGGGTGTATGGCGTGATTGCGAGTCCGGTGGCGCATTCGAAATCGCCGTTGATTCATAACAGGGCTTTTCATGCGAGGCGGGTGGATGCGGTGTATTTACCGTTTCTGGTGCCGGTGCTGCAGTTGCCCGATTGGATGAAGTTTGCGGCTGCTTTGCCGGTACAAGGGTTCAGCGTAACGATTCCTCATAAACAGAGCATTTTGCGCCACCTGGACGTGGTTGCGCCGTTGGCGAAACGGATTGGCGCGGTGAATACGGTTTGGCGGAAATCGGGAAAATGGCGCGGGACGAATACGGACGCTGAAGGAGTGGTGAAGCCGCTGGGCAAACACTTGCGGTTGCCGCATTCTTCGATCTTGATTGCCGGGTACGGCGGCGCGGCGCGGGCGGCGGCGATTGCGTTGAGTGATGCGTCGGCGGAGATTACAGTCACGGGCCGAAACATGAAGAAGGCCCAGGCGCTGGCGGCGGCCGCGAAAGGGGAAGCCATTACGGTGCGGGAGGCGGCGGCCCGACATTTCGATGCTTTGGTGCATGCTACGCCGCTGGGCATGACTCCGAATGTGGACGGGTGCCTGTTCAATGACGGGATTCCGGCGGACGTGGTGCTTGATATGGTGTATAACCCGCGTGAAACAGCATTGCTGAAACGTGCTGCAGAACAAGGACTTACGGTGATTCCGGGGATCGAAATGCTGCTGGAACAGGCGGCGCATCAGTTTGAGATTTGGACGGGAGAGACGGCGCCAAGGGCGGTGATGAGGGAGGCATTGGGGACTTGACGGGGGGTGGGGAGATGTGGCTTAATTAAGGCATATGAGGACGACGGTGGAGTTACCAGATGAATTGCTTGATGCGGCTAAGACCAATGCGGCAGCGGCGGGGGTTTCTCTGCGACAGTTTTTCATTGATGCGGTGCAGCAAAAACTGGCACCTGGCAGGATCAAAATCCGCACGGAACCTCCGGTGATCGGCCACCCGGGAGAGCAGTCTATTCATGTTCTAAGCGGTGAGGAGTTAGATGAAGCCATGTTTGGCTGACATCAATGTTCTTGTGGCATTGTTGGCTGGGAACCACGATGACCATGCGTTGGCGCGAAGATGGTTTGCGGGGTGTGCGAAGGGCGAAATTGGCATTTGCCGTTATGTGCAGCTTGGGGTGATCCGACTGCTGACGAATCCCGGGGTGATGAAGAGCAGTGTGATCTCTGGGTTCGCGGCGTTTCGCATTCTGCATGAGTTGATTGACCTGGACGAACGGGTGGAATTCGTGACTGATCATGCGAACACCGATACCTACTTTCCACAATACCTTTCCCATCCGGCACCGGCTAGCAAAGCGGTGAACGATGCTTATCTGGCTGCCTTTGCGGTGGCCGCTAAACGGCGATTGGTGACGTTCGATAGCGGATTTAAAAATTACAAGAATTTGGATTTATTGCTGCTGGAAGCGTAACGCTGCGAGTTAGCTTAAACGGTTGATCATAGCGCTGGCGGTGGCGTCTAAGAACATTTCTAAGACGCGGGCGGGGGCTTCCGGCAATTGCGTTTCGTGGAGCGCTTTTTTCATGAGTGTCATCCAGCGATCGCGCGCGGCTTGATCAATGACGAAGGGTACGTGCCGCATGCGGAGACGGGGATGGCCGCGCTCTTCGATGTAATCTTGCGGGCCACCGAAGCGATAGATGAGAAAGCCACGTAAGCGGTGCTCGGCTGCGACCATGTCGCGATCTCGATACATGGGGCCGAGAATGTCGTCGTCGGGAATTTGCCGGTAAAACGCGGCGATGAGACGGGTGAATCCGTCTTCGCCGATTGCGTTAAAGACTTCGTGTTCTTCCACTCAAGACGATGCTAGCAATTGAGGGTAGCGAACTCGTAAGCCAGATGACTGCACTTTCGGCCGGGAGGCGGTCAAGGTTAGTGAGAATGGGGAGAGCGAAAAGGAGGGGACACCTCTGCGAAATCGGTTAAAGCGATAGTGTCGTAGGGCCCGCGATGTCCCCCTCCTTTTCTTCTCGCTCGCCAGCAACTTGGAGAAACGCAACTAACTGTAAGTGGAGGCGGGGGCGCCGAATTCGCGCCATTGTTTGCCTTGGGATTCGGCGACGGCCAGGCAGGTGATGTCCCCGTCGAAGGTGTTGAGGCCGCTGGTGATGGCTTGGCTCTCTTTGCAGGCGCGTTCGAGGCCTTTGTTGGCGAGCGCGAGTAAATATGGCACGGTGGCGTTGGTGAGNNACGTCGACGATGACGGAGCCGGGTTTCATGGTTTTGATCATGTCACGGCGGACGACGCGCGGGGCGGCGGCACCGGGGATGAGGACTGCGCCGATGACGAGATCGGCAATACGGACGTTTTCGCGAACGGTATAGGTGTTTGAGGCGAGCGTGCAGATGGAGTTGGAGTAGATGTCATCGAGTTCGCGGAGACGGTCGAGGTTGCGGTCAATGACAGTGACATTGGCGCCGAGGCCGCATGCGATTTTTGCGGCATTGTGACCGACTACACCGCCGCCGATGACCAACACGTTGGCCGGTGCGACACCGGGGATGCCGCCGAGCAAGATACCGCGACCACCATTAGGACGTTCCAAATACTGGGCGCCGACTTGCACAGCCATACGCCCGGCGACTTCGCTCATTGGGGTGAGTAAGGGCAACGAGCCGTCGCGTTCGCGGATGGTTTCGTAAGCCACGGCGCTGACGCGGGCTTTCAATAGAGCCTCAGTCAATTCGGGCAATGGGGCGAGGTGCAAATAGGTAAAGAGAATGAGGCCGGGGCGGAAGAACGAATATTCGGAGGGTTGGGGTTCCTTGACTTTGACAATGAGGTCGGATCTACGCCAGACCTCAGCCGCGGTTGGGAGGACAGTGGCACCGGCCTCAACGTACTCGGCATCGGGAATGGAACTGCCAACGCCAGCCTGGGATTCCACCAGCACCTGATGCCCATGTTCATGGAGTGCGGTGACCATGCTTGGCACGCAACCCACTCTGGTTTCGTGATCTTTGATTTCTTTAGGAACGCCGACGATCAACTTTGTGACCTCCGTTCCTATTGTGGAATGTTTGGTTCAGGCTTCTGGCTGGGGAGTGAGGCGACGCTGCCATCGTGCTTTGGGCCCAGACCGAGGCGGATGAGAGCGAGCGCCGTTATTTTCCCATCAGGGGCCAGGTTTTTATCGCTCTGAAATTGCTTCATGGCGGCGATGGAATCGGCATCCCAAGAGCCGTTTACCTCACCCTTGAAATAGCCTTTGTCGGCGAGGGCCTTTTGAATTTCTTTGAGGCGATCAGCATCGGGATGCGGGGGAACGATGGGGACGGTCTTGACACGAACGACGCGAGAGACCTTGACCAAACGGCCGTGCACCATGCGGGTAACAACGACGCGTCGCACAATTGTTTTGGTACCGCTTTTGGTGGCCTTCGCGTGCTGTACCGCCTCGCTTCGACTAGCGGGACGGTGAGGACCATGCGCCAAGGCTGCGTTAGCTTTTGCTTTGGCCGATTTAGGGCGCACCGGCACCGCGAATGCTGAATACAGCGAGGTCAGCAGCAGCGCAACTACACAAAACGGCTTCATTGCATTTACATCCAAATCTTAACATCGGGCGAAGGGGAGAAAAAGTACTTACTTCTCCAAATAAAAACTACCTACGAAGAGAGCATCGATGCCCGAGGAGTAGAAGCTACGAACGGCGTCTCTGGGCGTGCACACCAGCGGGTCGCCGAAGAGATTGAAACTGGTGTTATAGAGCACGGGCAAACCGTTGGCTTTCCCCGCCGCCGTGAGCAACGAGTGGTAGAGGGGATTCTCTTCCTTATCGACCAAGTGTACGCGGATGAGATCGCGCCCTAATAAAGCGGCGGAAAACATTTCGCGGTATTGCGGCTTTACCTTTGCGACGGTGGCTAAGTAGCGGGCATTTGCGCCTACTTCGAAATACTCACTGGCGCATTCCTGTGGGACGGAGGCGGCGAATTTGCGGTAACTCTCTCTGCGCTTGATATAGACGTTCAGGTTTTCAGTTGAGTACTTATTCAACGGCGAAGCTAAGATGCTACGGTTGCCTAGGGCGCGCGGACCGAACTCCATGCGGCCCTGCATCCAGGCGACGATTTTGTTGTCTTTGAGAGCGTCGATGGCGCGTTGGATCAACTCGCCTTCGGTGAGCAAATATTGGAAACGCAATTTGCAATTTTCGAGAACGGCTTTGATCTGAGCGGGTGGGTAGCTGGGACCGAGGCAGAGAGTATTGAACGGAACACGCGCGGTTTGGCCGTAAAAGTTGTGCCAAGCGTGGAGCGCTGCGCCGAGAGCCGTTCCGGCATTTCCGGCGGCGGGTTGGACGAACACTTTTTTGAAGTTTGCTTCGAGGGTACGAATGAGCAGAGCATTTAAGCCGAGGCCGCCAGCTATGCAAACATTTTCCGCTGGAGACAACATGGCGCAGACGGCTTCTTCGACAGAGGTTTGCAGGCTGCTGGCGAGATCGGCTTTAACGGATTGGGACAAAGGCTGATCGGCGTCGATGGCGGCTTCGGTGTAGAACTTGCGTGAGAAGCCGCCGGGGGTGAGATGGTCGGCATCGAAATAGGAACGATCGAGACGGGGCCATTGGGCGGAACCGCTGTGGAGAATTTTGCGGAATAGTTCGAGATACGCGGGCGTGCCGGAGGCGGAGAGCCATTGCACTTTGTGTTCGTCGGCACGCGCCTCATAGCCAAGCATTTCGGTGACGCGATTGAAGAGGTCGCCGAGAGAATCGGGGAAGTACATTTCGCGAACGGGCACGAGATGGCTCGCCTGGCCTTGAAAGAGAGCGGCGGAACGGAAATCGCCGGCGCGGTCGATGCTGAGAACGGCGGCGTTATCGATGCCAGATGCGTAGAAGGCGGAGGCGGCGTGAGCGAGATGATGTTCGACTACAAGAATTTCGCTGTGCGGGAAGCGCGTGCGGAGATCGACCTGGGTTGCACCTTCGGCACCGAGTGCGAACGGGCGCGCTAAGGCGACGCCTTCCACTTCTTCGGGCTTGACGCCGGCGGATTCGAGCGCGAGGGCGAAGGCTTCGTCGGGAAACGAACCGGGGCGGTCTTGCCTGGAGACTTTGGCTTGTTCGACGGCGGCAGCGAGTTTGCCGTCTTTGATGACACAGCAGGCGGGATCGCTCAGCAAGCCGCCGAGACCCACAATGACTCTTGGCATGTTCAAACCTTTCGCAGCCTCGCAATGACGCGGTCGCGGCCAATGCAGCGGAAGACGGCGAAGGCGCTGGGGCCGACGGGTTGTCCGGTGAGAGCAGCGCGGCTGGCATTGATGAGGAGGCCGGCTTTTACGCCGCGTTCTTCGGCAAGTTTGCGGAGATCGGCTTCAACACTAGCTTCAGTGAATTCAGGATTCGCTGCAATGCGATCGGCGAGTTCGCGGAGAGCTTCGCGTGCGCCGGGAGCATTTAGTTTTTCGAGAGCACCGGGTTCCGTTTCGAAATCGTCGCTGAAATAGGCGCGGCCTTTGGTGGCGAAATCGAGTAGTGTAGTGAAGCGGGAGCGGATGGTGTCAACGGTGTGCGCGAAGAAGGCATCGTCGCCGTAGGGCTGCAAGCCGGCGGTTTCCAGGGCTGTTTTGGCGAGGGGCGCCAGAGTCTCAACCGGCATGGTGCGCAGGTGTTGCGAATTAAGCCAGAGGGCTTTGGGGTCGATGGGGTCGGCGTCGCTAAAGTTGACGACGGCATTGCTGCGATTGACACCATCGAAGTTGAAGGCGTTTTGCAGTTCGAGCAAGGTCATTTGTTCGCGGTTGTCTTTGGGCGACCAGCCGAGTAAGCAGAGGAAATTGATATAGGCGCTGGCGAGGAAGCCGTGATCGCGATAAGTGGTGACGCTGACGACGGGGCCGTGTTTGCGTTTCGAGAGCTTGGAGCCGTCAGGAGCGATTAAGAGAGGCAGGTGGGCAAAGCGGGGGAGCGGTGCGCCGGCACCTTGAAAAATGAGGATGTGTTTGAAGGTGTTGGAGAGGTGGTCTTGGCCGCGGATGACGTGGGTGATTTTTAGGTCGATGTCATCGGCGCAGGAAGCCAAGTGATAGGTGGGCATACCGTTACTGCGTAGCAGGGCAAAGTCTTCGATGTCGGCAGTGAGTTTGCCTTGGGGGCCGTAGACCTCGTCTGTGAATTCGATTTCGTGGGCGGGGTCGCGTTGGACTTTGAAGCGAATGACGAAGGGTTCGCCGGCGGCGGCGCGTTTGTCGCTTTGCTCCTGGGTGAGAGCGCGCATTTCCGGATTGAAGAGCCAAGGGCCTTCGCCGTGCGATTTCTCTTTGGGATCAACGTCGGCCGCGGCGGCGGGCACGAAGTCGCGGTAGGCAAAGCCACGGGCGAGTAGGTCATAGGCGAGGTTGCGATGGAGATCGAGGCGCTCGGATTGGCGGTAGAACTCGTCCCAACCGAGGGCGAGCCAATTGAGGCCGTCGTAAATGGAGTCTAGAGACGCTTGCGTGTTGCGATCGACATCTGTATCGTCGATGCGGAGCACCATGGTGCCCTTCTGTTTTCGGGCGAACAGCCAGTTGAAGATGAATGTTCGTGCGCTGCCAATGTGCAAATAACCCGTTGGCGACGGGGCAAACCTGACCCTTATCATGAAATTTTAGTGTAGCGTTGCGGGGTGTGCAGGTATTCCTGGTAGATTGTGCGAGAGGAGCGCCAAACGATCACTAGAACAAGCCGTATTCGATGAGACCGAGTTCGCTAGCGGCGCTGAGGCGGTGAACACGCTGAGAACGGGAAGAACGAAAAAGCGGGGACACCCCTGCGGAATCGAATAAACCAAGGGTAACTTAAGGGCCCGCGATGTCCTCCCCTTTTCTTTTACGGTTTTTTATGAAAAAGTCGGGCGGTCGACCACTAGTGTTAGTTGAACCCTAATAACCAAAGTTCGGCGGAGCCGGAGATTTTATTGGCGGCGATTGAGGCGTTTCTGGCGACTTGCCGCAGGCCGGCGGCGTTGGAGTATGGCGAGAATCCGATTCCGCTGGTAGTGGGGTGTTTTGCGTTGGAGATTCGGTCGGGGCGACTTTCGATTGAAATTTGGGATGAGAGCCGGAGTGTGTCGAGACGGATTTTGTCGGTGGAGCGGCATTCGACGGGGGTTTTGGATTGCTCGATTCAAAAGTTTGCGGGGAAGCCGAGCCGGTTGACTTTTCTGGATTTAGACAAGCCGCAGACGGTGCACCGGACGCGCATGGGGCACCGTTTGAATTTTGCGGAACAGTTTCGGCGGATGCTGCAGCGGCAATTTCCCGGTTGGGAGATTGAGACGCTATCGTCGGCGCTGGATTTGCAGCATTCATTTTCGTCGGTTTTTCCACGGGCGAAACTGACGCGCGGCAAGCATGTTGTAGCCGCAATGGCTTGTCCGGAACCAGATGAGGAACCGGCGCTGCTGACATTCGCGCTGATCTGGCATCATCATTTGCAAACGCGGCGGCGGACCCAAGGGCAGACTTCGCTGTGCTTGTTTTTTCCGGAGACGGCGGGGAATCTCACCGCGCATCGACTGCGGTGGCTTTCGAGGGAGATGCTGAGTCCGCGATTGTTTCGCTTTAATGCGCACGGTTCGGCGGGTGAAATTGATGCTCAAGATTTGGGTAATTTACAGACGCGATTGGCGTCCTTTTATGTGGCGCCGCAACTTTCGGAGGAGATGCAAGAGCTTTTAAAGGAGTTGGAGGCTTTTGTAGAGGTTGGTTGTGCGCCGGAATTGAACGGGGCGATCAGCATTCGCAGCAGGGGATTGGAGTTTGCGAGGCTGGAAAACGGCCGTATGTTGTTGGGAATGGAAACGAAAGAAGAAATACCGCCGGCGCAGTTTTTTCGCGTGACTAATTTCGCCGTGGAGTTGTCTAATCTTCTAGCAGCGCAGCAATCCGCTGTATCCGGCGCTCCGAATGCGACCCCTCCTCAATTTTCGGAGCGCTGGCTTGAATCAGTTATTCGTACCCAATTACCACTAATCGAGCCCGATTTGATTCCGAAGCCGGTACATGGACAGGTGCTGACTTTTGCGGCAGGCGACCGGGATTTAATTGACTTGTTAGCTATTTCACACAGTGGGCGGTTAGCGGTGCTTGAGTTGAAGGTTAGTGAGGATTTGCACCTTCCTTTGCAAGCGCTAGACTACTGGATGCGGGTGGCTTGGCATCTGCAGCGTGATGAATTGCGGTATTTGTTTCCGGGCGTTGCTCTGGAAAGCAGGCCGCCTAAGTTGCTATTGATTGCACCGGCTATGACCTTTCACTCCACTAACGCTGAAATTTTCCGCTACTTTTCGCCTGCGGTTGAGGTAGAAAGAATAGGACTTAATTCGGATTGGCGGAAGAATCTGCGAGTGGTGCTGCGTCTAACAGGTGCGGATCTACCGATTTCACACGGATCTTCCACTAGTGCTTCCGGAGGAGGAGGCTTCTCATGAGTTTCGACGGATTGGTTCAAATCAAGAAAGCGATCGGAATGCTCAGCCCGAAGGAAGTGCGGGACCTGAGCCAACGCGAGGTGAAGATTGCGCTGCATGCGCCTGATACGCAGGCGTTCGAGCAGATGGAGAGCTTTCTATTGCACGAACTGAAGCCGGCGCGGCGAAGGGAATCGGCGGACATGCTGATTCGGAATCCGAGTTCGACAAACCAGGCGGATGTGAACATCTATCACGCGAATGTGAAGGCGCCGTCGAAATCGCTGATTTACTTTCCGGAGCAGCCGAACGTAGTGGTGGCGAAGACGCTGAAGGAATATCCTGATTTGGCGATTGCGCTGGCGCGTTCGTTTCAGCCGTTTCGCGGACCGTATGTGAAGAATGTGGTGGCCGACGTTTGCAAGGAGAACACGCTCTTTTGTTTGGCCACGGCGGTGCCGGATGTGATGGGAATTCCCTTTATAACATTACCGTGGTCGATTGCGGAGTTTGCATCGGACAGCGCATTTCTCACGATGAACCAGATCCGCATGGGTTTCATGATCGCGGGTGCGAGCGATCGCGAAGTGGGATACATGGAGCAGAAGGGCGAGATTGCCGCAGTGATTGGCAGTGCGTTCGGCTGGCGGGCTTTGGCGCGTGAGTTAGTCGGGAAAATTCCGTTTGGCGGCGGACTGATTGCCAAAGCCGGCGTGGCGTATGCGGGTACGAAAGTGCTGGGTGTTTCGCTGGATCATTACTACAGCATGGGTTACGCGTACTCGAGGGAAGAGCGAAACAAGCTTTACGCCGAGGCTTATCAGCAGGGCAAGAGTGTGGCGGCGAAATTGTTGCGGATGGTTCGACCGGATCTGGCAGATAAGCTGGTGGACTCGGACGACAGAAAACACTCTACGGCTTCGGCCGCTCGTTGAAAGAGACGGCTAGAAAGCCGTCTTGCAGCCAAGATTGGCCGCCCTACGGTGGCTCGTCAATTGACGCCGAAGTCTGCGCTGATAACGGCGACTTTGTGGTCGAGGGCTTCGGCGAGTTTGAGGAGAGTGTTGGCTTGGCGACGGAGTGCTAAAGCCGTTTCGTCGACAGGGGCGGTGGCGACGGATTGTGCTTCGGAGCGAAGGTCTTTTACCAGTTGCAGAACTTCGCGATTTCCTTTTTCCATTTCGGCGCGCGATTGATCTATTTCGGCTTTGGTGTAGCGAGCGGCTTTGCGGCATTGCTCGGCTAAGTAGCGGAGTTCGTCAGCGACACCCGAGATGGGTTCATTCCCATTGGGCCAATTCGAGGCTTGAATGGCGGCGTTGACCGTCAGCAGATTGGTGGCGAAGGTGATTTGATCGATGGCGGCGATCATGCCGACGACGGAAAGACTGGAAGCGTCGATATGTTGGAGCGCGAGGCGGATCTCTTCGATCATGTGCGCGGCTTTGGCAACGATTTCTGTGGAGCCAGGCGATAGGACTGAATCGGCTTTACCCGCTGACTTCACGGCGAGGGCGCGATTAGCCTCTTGAGAAAGCTCGGCTGCGGCTTCGTTCAATTGCTTGGCGTCTTTCCGCAGATGGTCGAGGACAGCGTTCAGTTTGCGGGCTAGATCTTCGGAGAACTTAATCCAGATGCGCACGGCTAGACCGGTTCCCGCGATACCGATACCCAAGAGCATCCAGATGCCCCAAGGGGCAAACGCTTGCGAGGGCGGAATACCCGCCAAGAGATCAGTCTCCGGTTGCGTAAAGCCGACAACCCAATCTAGTTCTGGAACAAAAGCAAAGCGGGCGCGAACTGTGCGTGGTAGGCCGCCGACGCGAGTGGCGCGTTGGTATCTGTAATCAGCGAATTCGCCTGATGCCAGCTTCATTGCCTTCAGACAAATGTCTTTGATGAAGGGATGGCCGGCGGCATCCTGTTCGTTCCATAGATCACTTCCCTCGAGCGCAGAATCGGCAAGGACTAATGCAGTCCCGCGCTTCTGGCCGGATGCCTGCAAGATAAACAGTTCGACATGGTCGACATTGGTTCCCGCTTCCAGGAGAGGCCTGACTTTAGAGCGGATCTGATCTTCCGGCAGTGTAGTGAGCAACATACCAACCACCGCTCCGGCCTTATTCGTGAGCGGTTGATAGGCGGTTAAGTAGCTGGTTGCGCCTTGGAACTGTTTGCCGGTGTAGCCGTGTCCTAGCAACACTTCTTGCAGAGCTTTGGCGGAATCGGTATCGCGGGCATCGGCTGGGACATAGTCGCCGATGGCTCGCGTACCTGTCGCCGATTTGATGCTGCTGCAGATGCGCAGCATGTCGCCACTGCCATTCATGCGCTGAAAAATAGTGGCAGGTGTGCCATCGATTTTGGCGATTTCATCCACGATGGGTGCGGTTTGAGTGAAGTCCGACACAGGGAGGAACTTGGCATTGCCCGCCATCATGACAGGCAACTGCAACTCCCCTTCCTGGCCGGTGATTTCGTTCCTGGTGTGCCAGAGCGCCGAGTGGTTTCCATCCACGTATATTCGGCCCGCCGCTTCCAAGATGGCCTGGCCGCTCTTGAGCTTGGCGAGACTTTCCAGGTGGTAGGTTCGGCAAACTTCGACAAGATTCCGCGTTAGGTGAGTGAGGTTGGCCGGGGACGTTCTTTTGACAACGTCAACAGGAGTGGGCGGTTGAATCCGTTGTGAGATGGCCCAGGCAGCCAAACCCAGCACGGCCATAGGCGCAACGATGAGCACGGAGCCCACGATGGCGACACGTCGCCGAATGTTGGTTGTACTGGCCTCTAAGAGCACACGGTTCTTTCTAAGAGAACCATCGACCAATTCGGGCGTGACTTTAGAGGCGGCGCAGGAGAATGTTCTCGATGCGGTGATCTGCGCCTTTCTCTAGAATGAGTTGCGCGCGTTCTTTGGTGGGGCCGATGTTGTCGCGGAGGTTGGGCAGGTTGATCTCTTCCCAGATGCGACGGGCGGTTTGGATGGCCTCGGACTCGGTGAGTTGCGAATAGCGATGGAAGTAAGAGTCTTTGTTGCGAAAGACGGTTTCGCGGAGGCGCAGGAAGCGTTCGATGTACCAGATTTCGATGGTCTGGTCGTCGGCGTCTATATATATGGAGAAATCGAAGAAGTCGGAGACGAACGGAATCTCCCGCCCCTCGCGCGACAGGCGGTTGGGCAGGAGCACGTTGAGCCCCTCGACGACCAGGATGTCGGGGCGGTCGACCACCACCGTCTCGCCCGGCACCACGTCGTAGACGAGATGCGAATAGACCGGCGCGGTGACGTTGCGCGTGCCGGCCTTGACCGCGGCGAGGAAGCGGATGAGCGAGGCGCCGTCGTAGCTCTCGGGAAAGCCCTTGCGCTCCATCAGCCCGTCGCGCTCGAGCTTGGCGTTGGGATGGAGGAAGCCGTCGGTGGTGACGAGCTGGACCTTGGGCGTGTTGGGCCAGCGGGTCAGCAGCGCCTGCAGCACGCGCGCGGTGGTCGACTTGCCGACCGCCACCGAGCCGGCGACGCCGATGATGTAGGGCACCTTGCCGTCGTCGGCGCCGAGGAAGCGCTGCGTCGCCTTGAACAGCCCCTGGGTCGCCGCGACATAGAGCGCGAGCAGGCGCGACAGCGGCAGATAGATTTCCTCGACCTCCTTCAGGTCGAGCCGGTCGTGCGTCGAGCGCAGCCTGGCGATTTCGCCGGCTTCCAGCGTCATCGGCGTATCGTCGCGCAGTCGCGCCCATTGCTCCCTGGAGAAGATCCGGTAGGGATTATACTGCTGGTCCGCCGCCCGAATATCCATAGGCCGCACCTCAAGCTTGTCCATTGCAGCAGGAGCCGACAAACGTCACGCACCGTCGCGCTTGCGCGCGGCCTTCTCGTCCAGTCCGGACATCACGGTGCGTTTCTCCAGCGCGCCCTCGACATCCTCAAGCGTCACGCCGCGCGATTTCAAAAGCACCAAAAGGTGGAACAGAAGATCGGCGCTTTCGGCGATGAGGTGCGCGCGGTTGTTCTCGACCGCCGCGATCACGGTCTCGACCGCCTCCTCGCCCAGTTTCTTGGCGCAATGCTCCGATCCCTTGTCCAGCAGTTTGCGGGTATAGGACGCCTCTCCTCCCGACGCCGCGCGGACATCGATGGTGGCGGCGAGGTCGTGAATCGTGAAACGCGACATCCATTCAACTCAACATGCGCCCGGTAGATCGGGGCTTCACACCTTCGTGAGCTCTAGCACTTCCCGCCTCCGGAGTCGTCAGGGATCGAGCCGCATTGGCAGCCCGGCCCGCACCATATGGTCCTTGGCCTCACGGATGGTAAATTCCCCGAAGTGGAAGATCGACGCCGCCAGCACTGCGGTGGCGTGGCCCTGGCGGATGCCGTCCACCAAGTGATCGAGATTGCCGTCGCCGCCCGAGGCGATCACCGGAACCGGCACGCTGTCGGCGATCGCGCTGGTCAGCGGAATGTCAAAACCCTGGCGGGTGCCGTCACGGTCCATCGAGGTCAAAAGGATTTCGCCGGCGCCGAGCGAGACCACTTCCTGGGCATATTCGATGGCGTCGATTCCCGTGGAATTGCGGCCGCCATGGGTGAATATCTCCCAGCGCTCCGAGCCGCCGCCGCGCTT
>PMQB01000122.1 GCA_003169195.1 Bryobacterales bacterium | reverse complement strand
AACTCACTCACCCCTTGCTCAACCCGCGAAGATCGCACCCACCATAGGGCCGACGCCACGGTCAATAAAAGCGTCGCCGCCAACGCCAACATCGGCCCCCATTGTCTCGCCCAACGTCCGCCCTTCGGCTCACTCACACTCTGTTCAACTTTGAGCCGAAACTCCGCAGACGGACGGTACCGATGCTCCGACGCCACCCGTGTCATCCGCTTCGTTTGCAGTCGGCCAAGCGCCCCCGCCGCACACACCGCACAACCCACAAGGTGCCCCTGGAATTCCGCTAACTCGTCACCCGTCAACTCGCCATCCACATAGCGGTCGAGTTTTGCCGTCCACTCGCAATTCATAGGCTCGCTCCACTCACACNNCACGCGCCATAAGTAACTCGCGCATCGCTTTTCGAGCCCGCGACAATCGCGACATCACTGTACCCATCGGAACGCCAATCGCCTCCGCGATCTCCTGGTAACTCATCTCCTCCAGATCGCACAACAGGATCACCTCCCGAAACGCCACCGGCAATCGCTCCAGCGCATTGCGCACCAGTTCCTGATCCATCCGAGCCAGCAACAACGACTCAGGCGTCCCCGATTCAGCCGTGATTTCCCCTTCCGGGTCGAGCGGCTCCGTCATCTTCGCACTCAGCCCGCTACGCGAAGTCAGAAAAGTATTTCGCAAGATCCGATACATCCACGCGCGGAAATTCGTTCCCGGCTCAAACGAACGAAATCCCTTCAACGCTTTCAGATATGTTTCTTGCACCAGATCATCGGCCTCAGCCCCGTCTTGGGTCAGCCAATGCGCGAGGTTGTACAACGAGGCGAACAGCGGCATCGCCAGCGTTTCAAAAGTCTCGGCATTGGCTCGCCGATTTGCCACAAGGACTTATGTTATCTCGCTTTAAGCCGCCCACTGGCTCGCTAAAGTGACCGGTTGCTGCTTCCTCTGCTTTCTAAAAAGTGCATCTAATGACCAGGCACCCGCTCCATTCATCAACAAGAAACCCGTCGTTAACAGTTGCGCATATTCCGAACGAATCTCATGCAACACCGCCCAAATCCCGATCGTTGGCGGCGACGGTGGCAGCGGCAGCGGCGATGTCCCTAGAAACAAAGAGATCTTCGTCGAAAGCATGGCCACAACCATCTCGATCATCAGTGGAATGGCAATCGCCCTGGTCATCAACCCCGCCAGTAACAACAGCCCACCTACAATTTCAACTCCACCCACAAAGTTCGCCGTCATGTGTGGAAACGGCATGCCTAACTTGGTGAAACGGCCCACGCCTTGATTCGCGTAGACGAATTTCAAAATGCCTTCCCACAAAAACACTCCGCCCGCCATCACTCGCAGCACCAGGGTCGATCTCGGCCCATCCACCGGCGCATCGGCCAGCCACGCAAAGAAATCTCGCATAAACCGTCGTTCTCCTTTTGAACGAGCATGTCTAGCTCGTTCAATGTCGATAACTGAAGAACCAGATTCTTATTCCCTTCAGTTGAAAGATTTTTTGCGGGGCGGGGTCATGCGCGGCCGCTCCGGCAGATGTAAGGACTTTCCCAGGCGCTCTATGGCGGAGCATTCCGCGCTTCGAGCCATGATGAAACCCGATTGAACGACCCCCTTTTTGATCGGAAATCCTAAACTGTTGCCCGAGCCGGTCGACACAGTGAACCTCCAAGCAACCTATCGAGGAAGCCGTCGTTGGAACACTCAAACGCCTAGCTCCACCAACTCCTCCGGCGCAAACTCGTTGGCATAAGCTCGCCGGTGAATCTCATCATGCCCCAGCCCCACCGCCAAGGCCTCCACTAACTTCTGCGGATCAAACTGCACGCCATTCGGGTTAGCGGCAAACTGCGGCGACGTCGCCATCCATCGCTTTGACATCTCCCATTCCCCAAAGTTATCCACTTGTAACTCCACCAGATTGCCATCTGGATCTGTGTAGTACAACGACGTTGTCAAGCCGTGGTCCAGCGCAAACGTCGGAACAATCCCGCACAGTTTCAATCGCGAATAACTCGCTAGCAGGTCCGCCAGCGTATTGAACTCATAAGCATGATGATGCAAGCCGGCGTATTCCCGCTTGCGCGGATCATCGATCAACTTCGGAATCACCAGCAGCGCCAGTCGGTGGTTCGCTCCATCGTTACTCATCCAAGCGCCCTTCTCGAATTGAAAGGTCGGCGTCAACCCAAGCACTTGCCCGTACCAATCGATCATTTCTTGCAAACGCGTCGTCGTCAGGTTAATGTGGTGCAGCGTCGGACGAATGTCTCTGTCACTCATACGCCTCTTTACCTTGCGTGCCAAGGGCCAATGCGGCAGACTACCAATTTTCAACACTTAGTAACTAAAAACCAACGGCAAAGTGGAAGCGAANNTACGACACTGAGATAACTTAATATCCGCCCCTTAACTCATTCAAAACAAAGGACGCCCTTTACCACCTCTGCCTCCGCGAACTCGCTCCTAACGAAAATCAACGCAAGTGCAAACTCGACCTCCTGATCAACCACTACTTGACACTGTCGCTTTTAGACCGTACACTGCCTCTATGCAACACGATCCGGCTGATGGCCCCTTGTCACTGCAGGATCTCTCAGACCAAACCGGCGTCCCCGGTCGCACCATTCGCTTTTACATAACGCGCGGCTTACTTCCCGCGCCTCTCAAATCCGGCCGCCGCGCTGCGTACGGCCGGCAACATCTTGCTCTCTTAGAACGCATCAAAAGCCTGCAAGCAGAAGGCAAAACCCTGCAGGAAGTCGCTCTCGTATTAGGCGGCGGCCATCCAACTGCCGAACCCGCCCTCGCTCATCGCTCATGGCTGGAGTACCAAGTGGCAGATGACGTAATCGTCCGCCTTCCAGCCGACCTATCGCCTTGGCGGCACCGCCACATTCGCCGTCAATTGGCAGAGTTCGCCGCACAACTCCGCTCACCCGAAAACCACGAAGTCCATCACCAGGAAAGGGAATAATCCATTGGCCGCATCATCTTACTTCGCACCGCACGCCGTACAAACCGGGCACGCTCTCCCGCTCACCATGCAGAGCCTATTCCTCACCGGACGCCTCCTGCCCTTCGGCGCAAAACTCACCGTCCGCCACGCCTTTTGCAACGCCGAAACCAGTCCCATCGAAGCCGTCTACTCCTTCGCTCTGCCGCGCGACACCTCGCTCGTCAAATTTCGCATCAACGCCGACACCTTCTCCGTCGACAGTAAACTCGAACCCACCGCCAAAGCCGTACGCACTTATGAAAACGCCGTCGCCGCCGGATCTTTCGCCGCCCTTGCCCGCTAACATGCCGACGGCCTCGTCAACCTCAGTCTCGGCAATCTCCGCCCAAGCGAACGCGTCATTGTCACCCTTGATCTCATCGCCGGCGTCGAGATGAGTGATGATGGCCTCCGCCTCCGTTTCCCCTTTACGCTTGCGCCCAACTATCACTCACAAGCCCGAGTCGTCCATATCGATGGCAACTCCTTCGAAATGGAGATGCCCAACGGCATCTTGGGCGATGCCATGTTGCCCACCTTCCACGCCGACGCTCACAATCTCCCTCAAATCGGCTTCGCTCTGAGTGTCGAACCCAAGTCAGGTGTGCGCGAAGTCTCCTCGCCCTCCCATCACGTTCGTCTCGATCTGTCTTCCGAACTCGGCTTCGGCGTCTCACTGGGGTACCTTGCATAGAGCCGGAGCGATCAAGAACGCTCGCCCAAGCCAAAAGCACCCTCGACAAGTGTCTGCCGAAATTAAACCCGGACGACTCCTTCGGCCTCTTAGACTTCGGTTCCGATACCAAGGAATTTCGCCCACAGTTCACGCCCGCTACACCGGAAAATGTCGCCCGCGCGAGCGAACACTTGCGCCACATCGAAGCCAACGGCGGCACCGAACTCCTGCAAGCCTTGCTCGCCGCAGCTAAGGCTCTCGAAAACAAGACAGGCGAAATCTTCCTCATCACCGACGGCCAAGTTCTCGGCACAAGCGATATCATTCAGCAACTCGCCAAAGCGGAAGTTCGCGTGCCTTGCCTAGGCATTGGCAGCGCCAGCCAAGACCGCTTCCTGGCACTCCTTACTCGCTCCAATGGGGGCGTCAGCGGCTTTCTCACGCCCGACGAACGCGTCGACAATGCACTCGATCAACTCTTCGCGGCCACCGGCGGCGCTCTCGCCGAACAATTGCATCTCGCCTCGGGCGCATTCCGGCCAAAGGTAGATTCCGTCTTCAGCAAGATGCCTCTCACTCCGCCGCCGCATCCGCGCCGAATTCCCCAGCGCCAAAATCGCAGACACACTCGCATTCTCAGCCAAGGCCTCTGGATAACCAATCCCTACCGTCACCGAGAAGAACCTCTTTCCGAGCCGCGACTGGCAAGGAGTGGTTCTTCTCAGGATGCCGAGGCGGCGGTAAGACTCAACCCAACTATCCAAAGGCACCGATCCTTCCTCATCATTGGGTTCGTTTTTTCACTTCTCCGAATCGCTGCCCGGTTCCTTCGTTGCGCAAAACAGCGAGCCCCGGCAGAATTCGCTCCGCAAAAAACGCCTTTTCTTCGCCTGCTGCCGGCACCTGGGTTCGTTTTTTCGCCGCGCCTAGCGTTTCCGGATAACCAAGCGATCCAACGCCTCATCCCAAATCCCCACCTGTTCATCCGGGCGCAGCGCCACCGGTAGCCGGTCGCCCACGCTAATCCGCCGATCGTCCACTCTGCCGTTCACCGCCACACAGTAAGGAAACGCGTTCTGCAAAAAGTAGACTCCATTCTTCGTGCGGGGCAGGTCCAACGCAAAAAGCGTCGCTTTAGAATCATTCCGCAAAACCGCCCCTGCCTCGGCGCAAGCCTGCCGAGACTCCTCGGCCACCGGTACCCACACCGCTTGGTTATGTTCCAACGCAGCCAGTTGAAACGGTAAAAACAACGCGCAAAGGAGAACAGCCAATCTCCGATCGGGTACACTTTCCGCAATCTCCGCCCACAAGATCGCCGCTCCGACCGACGGCAAGTACAACACCCGCGCCCCAGACAAGTCATAGCCGATCAAAAGAAGAGTCACCACCGGCAGCGCCGCCACAATCACAAACAACCCGATCAATCCCGCTCGGCGCGCTCCTAACCTGCCAGCCCGGGCGAATCCCACCAGCGCTACTGCCATACAAATAAATGCGATTTTTAGAACCAATCCTGGCGCGACACTCCAGTTCAGCGGCACAAAAAGCAGTGCCCATAGCCTAAGCCCAATCGCCTGCACCGTACTCAGTACTCGAAAGTGAGCCGCCAAAGCTCCTCCCGAATTTGCCTGATATCCGCCCAGTCCTCCCAGATACCAGTACCGGAAAAGGAAAACGCTTAAGCAGGCCGAACCAAGCAACATAACCTTCTTCCAAGCCAGCCGCCGCTCATCCGCCGGCATAAACCCGACCAAGACAGCCGCCAACATGGGAAGACAGTACGCCGATTCCTTGCTCACGCATGCCAGCAACCCGCACATCAGGAGTCCGACATACCGCCACACGGTCCTCCGCCCGCTCATCACTTCCAACAACGCCAGCAGAATAAACAGCGCCGCCAGCAAGTCATAGAGCGCGGACACCCAGGTTACTGCCTCGACATGCGCCGCCTGCCAACCGAAGAACAGACCCGCCATCATCCCACCCAGCCAGCCGCCGCAAATTCGTTTCGCTAGCAGCATCACGAGTAAAGTATTCACGACATGCAGCGCCAGGGCCGCCACATGCCACCTGTGGAAATCGAAATGCCCCCATTGGTAAATCCAGAGAAAGACGAAGTCTCCGAGTGGCCGAAAGAAGAGATCTCCTCCCGTTGGATGATGGAGCAACACCCGCTTGAGTAGACTGAGCCAAGTCTCGTTCGCGGCAAAGAGCAAATGCCGATAGTCGTCAAACAAGAAGGGTGCGCGGAAACTCGCAATGAACGCGCACGCCGTCGCCGCTGCCACGAGGGGGGTCGTGACGAAAATCGACAACATCCAAGGCGTGGCCTGTTTCCTGGGTGCCCTACTCACCAAGCACCCGGAAAACGCTAAAAACGCAACCGCTTCCCAATTGAGCGTTGTACGGACGGAGATCCATCCGGGCAGCGGCCCAAACCAAACACGCACAAGCAACAGGATCAAGGCCCCAAGGAAAATAGAAGCGAATCCCGTTCTCAACAGTCTTATAAGCAAAGTTGGGCCGGCCAAAGGATAAGTTTACCTATACACCGTGACTAAAGACCCAAAACTATTCGGCTCCCGGTTTTGCGATGATTGAAACGCTTAAATTGCCACAAAGTATAAGATAGGAGAAAGTACACACGCACGAAGTCTCCTCCATCGTGCGTGCACGAATTCAAGAGTGACTTGCTTTGGGCCATGACGCCTGACGAGCACGCAAAGCGGTATACAACCGACTAAGGATATTTCAAGTGGAAAAGCCTGCTCAAAACATTCAGGAAGCGTTCTTAAACAACACAAGAAAAGATAAAACCTTCCTCACGATTTACCTGATGAGTGGAGTGAAACTTTCTGGCCGGATCAAGAGTTTTGACAAATATTCGGTCATTTTGGAAACTAACAATCAGGAGCAATTGATCTTCAAACACGCCATTTCGACGGTGGTCAGCAACCGGAGCGTGATGCATNNTTTCGACGGTGGTGATTTCGAAGCCTACCGCCCACACGGCGGCCCATAGCGCCAGTGTAGGCGGAAGTATTCCCGGTGTACCGGTATCCGGCGGCGAACCGAACGAAGAAAGTCAGTCTTGAGTGCAATCGGGAGTTGAGCGTGCGCTCATCGTAGGTGTGGAAGTGACCGGTAAACGGCGTTCCACTCAACCCGGAACAGATCCAGTCCATCTGGACACCCCGGATTCAGTTGAAGAGTCTCTGGAGGAATTAGCGACACTGGCGGAAAGTGCGGGCGCCGTGGTAGTCGGCCGGTTCAAACAAGCGCGTCCCGCTCTCGACGCGGCAACGCTTCTCGGTTCAGGCAAGGTCACCGAACTGAAAGCGCAGATCGATGCGGACGAAATCGACACGGTCATTTTTGACCANNCGCCCGCACCAGCGAAGGCCAATTGCAGGTGGAATTGGCCCAATTGAGCTATCTCTTGCCCAGGCTTTCCGGTCACGGTGTTGAGATGTCTCGCTTGGGCGGCGGCATTGGTACCCGCGGTCCAGGCGAAACGAAACTCGAAACCGACCGCCGGCGCATCGGCAGCCGCATTTCAAAACTCAAAACAGAAATTGCGCGTGTTCGCACAACTCGCGGCGTTCAACGAGCCCAGCGCCAAGCCGTCCCGCTGTCCACTGTCAGTCTTGTAGGCTATACCAATGCCGGCAAATCCACGCTCTTCAATCGAATCACCGGC
>PMQB01000371.1 GCA_003169195.1 Bryobacterales bacterium | reverse complement strand
AGCCAGTGGCAATCGTCTATTCCGACGGGGTTGGGCAGCACGGGTTGGGGCGGGCGGATGGCGGATCTGCTGCAAGGGTCGAATGCGGGCGCCTCGTTTCCGGCGATGACGTCGACGAATGGATCGAGCCTTTTCTTGACGGGGCAGCAATCGTTTGCAGCGAATGTCCCAACGGGTTCGGCAAAGCCGTTGAACTTTGGGAATGCGGCGCGGCAGGCAGGATTGCAGCAATTGCTGACGTTCGACAATGGGCTGCAGTTGGTGCAGGCGGCGAATGCGACTCTTGGACGCGGACAGAGTTGTGCCACGGCGCTAGGCGTCGCGTTGGCGGGTGCAACCTTGGCGACGCAGTTTCCGGCGGGTAACCCGCTGGCGACGCAGTTGCAGACGGTGGCGCGGATTATTAAGGTGCGCGGCAGTCTGGGGCTATCGCGGCAGATCTTCTTTTGCGAGTTGGGTGGCTTCGATAAGCATGGTGGACAACTGGCGATTCAGAGTGCGCTGCTGCAACAACTGAGCCAGGCGGTATTGGCGTTTTATCAGGCGACGCAGGAGTTGGGCGTGGACCAGAACGTGACGACGTTTACAGCGTCGGAGTTTGGACGGACGCTGGCGCCGAATAGTTCAGGAACGGACCACGCTTGGGGGAATCATCACTTTGTAATTGGCAGTGGAGTGAAGGGTGGGCAGTTCTTTGGGCAGTTCCCTTCTCTGAGTTTGGGCGGGGATTCGGATCCGTATAGCATGGGACGCTGATACCGACGGTCGTCGGTGCATCAGTATCGGGCGACGCTGGCGCAGTGGTTCGGGGTTTGGGCAGGGAGTTTGCCGGTGATTTTTCCGAACATTGGAAATTTGCGACCGCAAATTTGGGGATGATGGGGTAGGCGACAGTGCTGTCCCCATCTCCGAGCTAGAAGAGCACGAGCGGGATGCTGGCAAGGACCAGGAGGAGACCGTCTGCTAAGAGCCATGACCAGCGGTTGCCAAAGTTGAGGGTATAGCCGAAGCCATCGCGCTTTTCGACGACGAGGGCCATGCCGTGGGGATTGTGATAGATAACGCCAGCGCTCCAACAGGCTTCGGGTGTTTTTTCGGGCGGGTCGGATGGTTGGGCGGCCTTCTTCATCGCAAAGAAGATGATCAGTGGCAAAGGAGCCATGGCGATAAGCAGGGTGAGCCAAAAGGGAAGGTGGATCATGGGCGATAGGGCAATAAAGCTGAAGAGGAAAGCGGTGAAAGACTCGACGGCGATCAAGATCTTTAAGACACCGAGTCTAGGAGTCGAGCGGCGTGCGCCGAACCACGTAACAACCGCCATAACGGCCAACCAGACGCACACTTCGCTACCAACGAACAGCAGACCGAACACCCCCCTTACTGTCCTATCGGACCAGCCATTGGGTGTGCCTGGTGGGGAGTCCTCAAAATTAGGTTGTACGCGAACGGCAAATAGGAAACCGCGGCGCATGAATTTGGGTGTCAAGAGTAGATTTGAGCCGGTGATGGCTAGGGACGCAATTTAAGAGCTTCATCATTTCTCCAGTCCTCCTATTACTGCTTTTAGTTCGGTTGCGATGCTGGCGGGGGAAACGCCGTCCGACCGCATCTGGGCTACTAAAACGCGCAGGCGTTGGCGGAAATCTGCCAAACGGCTGCCTTCTGCTTCGGCGGACACAGCTCGATTGATGACGACTGCGCCGCGTCCGTGTTTCTGATCGAGCCAGCCTTCAGATGCCAGTTGCCGGTAGGCTTCGGCCACGGTGTTGAAGTGGACGCCCAGTTCCATGGCTACGCGGCGGACCGAGGGTAATTCCGCGCCGACGGATAACTGCCCTTCTACCAACAAGATGCGTAGGCCATCGGCGATTTGTCGGACAGCGGGGACGTTGGAGTTGGGATCGATGCGAAGTTGAGGCGATTGCTCCACCTGTGTACAGTGTACATGTATAGTATACAATCCGTCAATAGGGTTTTGGCTGGGGACGAGAAAGTTTTGGCCGGAGTCCTCTTCGGGTGTACAGGCCAATCTGATCTAGAGTTCGCGAGGGGGTGCTGCACCTAGCTTCTGAGAGCCTCTCCCGGAACACATATGCGGACAACTATTTTTTCAATCTTTTTGCTTCTTGTGTCTCTCCCTCTGTCAGCGGGCCACGCGGGCGCGCACGCGGAATATGTTGGCGGCACGCGGGCCGACATCCCTTCGAATAACAACGGCGACATCCAGGTGATGGACAATACTTACTTCGTTTTCCTGTCGAGGAAGACGCAGATTAAGATTCCGTACGACCGAATCAATCTTGTCGAATACGGGCAGAAGGTAGACCGCCGGTACTTGGCTGCGGCAATGATCTCACCCATGTTCATGCTGGCGAAAACGCGACAGCACTTTTTGACTCTAGGGTTTCAGGACGAGAACGGCGTGCAGCAGGCGTTGGTGTTCCGCATCGACAAGAAAGACATTCGTGTGGCGCTGGTGGCTTTGGAAGCGCGCACTGGGCAACAAATTCGTTACCAAGATGAACAAGCCAGAATTGCGGGGAAAGGATGAAACTACTGCTGTGTAGTTTGTTTTTTGCGTCGATGGCTTTATCGCAAGAGGTCAAACCGAGTACGGGCGCCAACAGCAGTGTAGAAAGCTTGCTCGACGTGAGGCGCTTGTATGTGGGTGATCTTGTGGGTGGGTTGCAAGCAAGCGCCCTGCGCGAACTCATCATCGCGAGCCTCAATTCCACCAAGCTGTTCATCCTAACCGACAATGAAGCGCGCGCCGATGCGGTGCTCAAGGGCGCGGCCGATGACAAAGAGTTTACCGATACGTTTGACACATACGAAGCCCAGACCGGGCGCGATAGCCTGGGCAAAACCGGGAGCGCGCTAACCACTAAACTCGGCAGCATGACTGGAGCAAGTTCGATGGGCGAGACCGAATCACACCATAACAAAGAGCACAAACATGAGGCTTACGCCACGGTGCGGCTTTGCAACAAAGATGGCGATGTGCTGTGGTCGACCACGCAGGAAAGTTTGGGCGCGAAGTTTCGCGGGGCGAGTGCCGATGTAGCGGCAAAAATCGCGCATCAGATCTCGCTTGATTATGAACGGGCGCGCAAGACGGAAGAACCGGATGTCACCCCAGCTTCTGCGCCGACGGCTCCCAAGAAATAGTCATTTTCGGACCCGCCAAACTTTGCGCTGCGAGGTTTCACCGCGGAGTAATTCTACGTTGCTCTTTGGCACGGCAAACCAATCGGCCAATATGTCACGCAGTTCCTCGTTGGCCTTGCCCTTATCGGGTACGGCGGCGATGCGCACTTTCATGGCGCCATCGGTGGTGATGCCGGCAACTTCGCTTCGGGCGGCTCTGGGCACTGCCTTTACGTCGAATGTGACGACTCTGTCTTTGGCAAGTTGCATGCGCAGGCCCACGAGTATTGGATCTTCCTGCGCGGCTATGTCCGTGAGCTTCTTCACCAGATAAGCCGTAGAAGAGCCTTTGACAATTATTTCTTCCACCAGACTGCGTTCCGCCAGTGTGTTGAAGCGCTTGGGATCGCCGCCCGTGAGAACGAAGATGCGGATGTCGGGATCGAAGTGCTTCAGGTCACGAATGAGCGCTAGGCCGAGGGCTTCGGTGGGAATGTTTAGATCGACAACAGCGCAGTGCGGACGATCCCGTTTAGCCTTTTCCAAAGCCGCCGCGGCCGTTGCGACCGCGATGGTTTGGTGGCCGTGTTTAGCCAGCAGCAGGCAGCGCAAATCGAGTTGATCCTGGTCATCGTCCGCCAGCAAAATTTTCATTTCGACTTAATTCGCAAAGGTGATTTGAGCAATGACCATCTTGGGCATGGCTTGGTTCCAGCCATCGGGCAGTGTGTCAAAAGGCATGCGGAATGATTTGGTAGCGCCGGGTTTCAACGAACCTCGGGCGGCCACACCACCAACAATGCGCAGACGTTCGCGATGCAGCTCGCGGTTATCGAGTCCGTAGAACAGACAGTACACGTCAATCGATTTCAATTCGCGCGGGCCGTTGTTTGAAATATTCCCCAGCACTTCCACGACTTTCTGGTTTACGAGATTTTCGGAGGCTTGCATGTTGACGTCGCTCAGCGCCAAGTTGGCCAGATAGGCTTTGGCTTCTTGCGAAGCAGCAGTCTCTTCAGTTTTGGGAACGGGCCGGTTGAGGTAGAACCAAGCCACCAGCAGGGCTAAAAGCACTGCGGCCGCCGTGAGGGCGGGCACGAACGGGAAGGATTTCTTTTTCGTTTCCGCTGCGGACGATGACATGGCCTACAGCAAGTCTAACGCGCCGTGTACGGGCCGGGCAGCATCCAACCAGAGTGACTACGTTCGGGCACGCGAAAAAGATAGGGCGCAAATTTCAGAATCCGGTAGAGACGCACATGGGCGGCTTAGGCATGATGTCCAAGGTGCTCGTTCTTTACCTGAAGAATAAAGACGAGCGAGTTCCCAAGCAGCCGCTGCCACATTTCAGGACGGACGCGCGCGTGTATGAGCAAGAGCCGGCGAGCGGTTTGCGTGTTACCTGGATGGGACATTCTTCCACACTGGTTGAGATGGACGGGGTGCGGGTGTTGATCGATCCGATGTGGGATCTTCGGGCATCGCCATCGGGCTTGGTTGGTCCGAAACGATTTTTTCCAACGCCATTGGTGCCTGAGGAATTACCCAAGATTGACGTTGTGCTACTTTCGCACGATCATTATGATCATCTAGGGACGCAGACAATTCGGAAGCTGGTGCAAGTGAATGCGACAAAGGAAAGCCGCTGGGTGACGTCGCTCGGCGTGGGTACCCAGTTGCGCAAGCTTGGTGTCCGTGCGGAGCGTACGACCGAACTCGATTGGACTGATGATGTGACCGTGACCAGCGAGCGCACGGGTGCGCAATTGAAAATCACTGCCCTGCCGGCACGGCATTTTTCAGGACGAAGCTTGTGGAACCGGTTTGAGACGTTGTGGTCATCATTTGCAATACGCGGACAAAAACACAAAATTTACTTCGGCGGCGATTCTGGCCTGTGGGATGGGTTCGCGCAGATTGCGGCTGAATATGGCCCGTTTGATCTGACGATGTTGGAGGTGGGCGCTCACAACAAGTTGTGGGAAGCGATTCACATGGGACCGGACGGAGCGGCGCGAGCTTTCCAGGCCATGGGTGCAGCGGGTTTACTGATGCCGATCCACTGGGGATTGTTTGAGCTCGCCCCCGAGGGATGGAGACATCCCATTCAGAAGATCAATCAGCTTGCGGACGAATGCAGATTTAAGTTGTGGAGTCCAGAGCCCGGTGTGCCAACCGAGGTGATGGCCGGAGAGGAAGTTCGCTCCGACTGGTGGAGTGAGACAGCGGGTTATTCTGGTGATGGGCGACCTGCCAAGATGTAAGCCGATTGTCATGCGCCTGTCACTTGAAATTCAAAAACTCAAGCTGAACTGAGAAGATGACGAGTGCAGCGTTGGCTTTGCAAAAACTACCGGTGGAGACGAGAGACTGAGACACGAACTTGGGATGATCCTGTTGCTGTTGAGTGCGATCCCCATGGTTGCGCAAGAGCAGTCGCCGACGGAGAAATCCGCAACTCCTAGTGCCGCCGCACCCACACCGCCGGACGCTGCCGTGGCGACCGAGTGGTGGAATCTTTTCTATCAGGCCACTTCAATCGGGCAATACCACGGCACGTTTCATTCGCCCTACTCAGGGCCGTTCAGTTTGCAAGATTATCCGGAACGCGACGTTTCGCTGACGACCACGCTTTTTTTGGGATTGCGTCTAGAGAAAAATACTGAGCTTTATTTCGACCCGGAGATTGCCGGAGGGCGCGGGTTCAGCGGCGTCAATGGCCTGGCGAATTCATCAAACGGAGAGTTGCCCAGAGTGGCGACGGCAACGCCGAAACCTTATCTGGCGCGGCTATACATCACGCACGATTTTGGTTTTGGCGATGAAACGGAAACGGTAGAGAGTGATGAGAATCAGCTTGCCGGACGACGGCCGGTGAGGCGCTATACCGTTACCGTGGGCCGTTTTACACTTACGGATTTCTTTGACAACAATCGGTATTCACATGATCCGCGTACGCAGTTTATGGGGTGGGCCGTGATGTATAACGGCGCTTGGGATTATCCGGCGGACGTACGCGGTTATACGTGGGGCTGGGTGCACGAGTTTCATACCCATGATTGGTCTTTTCGCTACGCCAGCGCGGCGATGCCGAGAGTGGCGAACGGGTTGCGATTTGACCGGCGCTTGTTTGTGAATCGCGGCGATGTGTTTGAAGTAGAACGGCGCTACACCTTGAATAACCACGCAGGCACGCTGCGTTTGCTGCACTATGAAAATCACGCCGATGCCGGGACATATGCAGAGGCGATTCGATTGGCAGAAAAGACCGGCAAGAGTCCCGATGTTATTGCTACACGCAAGAACGGCACATTGAAATATGGTTTTGGCGTCAACATAGATCAGGAAGTAAAAAAAGATTTCGGAGTGTTCGCGCGGTTGGGTTGGAACGATGGCAAGACCGAGAGTTTTGCCTTTACGGCCATGGACCGGCTGGCTACGGGCGGCGTCTCTTTCTCCGGTTCAAGATGGCATAGGCCGAACGACACGGTTGCCACTGAGCTAACAGTGGGCGGCATTTCTGGTGTTCATGCCTTGTATTTAGCGCGAGGCGGCTATGATTTTCTGATTGGTGATGGACATTTGCAATACGGGCCGGAAACGATTTGGGAAACGTATTACAGTGCGCGAGTGTATCGTGGAATTTTTGCGAACTTCGATCTGCAGCACGTTGCCAATCCCGCCTATAACGAAGAGAGGGGAGCCCTTTGGATCCCCTCTATCCGCTTACATATTGAATTTGGCAAGAATGACTTTGTGAAGCACACCAAAACCTAAAGCTTGACGATTATAAGGCGGCGATGCCGTTCGCGCCGGCACTTGCGGTGAAAGCAGGCATAGTGCCAATCAGCTTCAGAGTGCCGTTCGCTTGGATGGAGAACATACCGATGGAACCGGTGGCAGTATTCAGTGTGTAGACGAACTTGCTATCGCCGGTGACTGTGATGTCGAGGTTGGTGCTGCCTGCTGGATTGCTCCCGGCAATTGTTCCCGGCACTGGAGTGATGACGCCCGCGCCCGCCAGCGCGAAGCCGGAAATGTTGCCGCTGCCGGCGTTGGAGGTATAGAGGAAACGGCCATCGGGCGTGACAGCATTCCAGCAGCTCGCACCACCCATGGTGCCGACAGGAGCGGCCAACGAGGTCAACATCCCGTTAGGCTCGATGGTGAAAGAAGTAACCGAGGCGTTGCCCGCTTCCAGGACGACCACTGCGCCGTCGGGAGCAACCAGCAAATCAAACAAGCCGGCACTCGGATCCTTTGTTGTCACAACGGGACCTAGCGTGCCATCCGCTAACACAGGAAAGGCGTCGATGTTGTTAGTTAGTTTTTCTGTGACTAAGAGGAATTTACCGTCGGTGCTGAATGCCAGTGAACTGGCACCCGAATTGGCTGAGGTGAGATAGCGCTCGGAACCAGCAATCATATTGAGATAGCCGTCGTCTACTTTGAAGCCAACCACATCGCTGTTACCTGCGAAGTTCAAGACATACACTAAGCCACCATGTTCCGCCACAGCCACCGGAGCGCTGCCGCCCGTGGGCTTCACATCCGCTAGTTCCAGTTTGGGCCCTTCGACACGGAAAGAAGACAATTTGCCGCTGCCTGCGTTTACCGCGAACAAAAGTGCATGATCCTGGCTGAACGTGAGGCTGCCCTGCGAACCGAGCGGATCCACTTTGCCGCCACTGCCGCGGCCGCCGGTTTCATAACTGCCATAAGCCTTTAGCGTGCCGTTCGATTGCACTTGATAGCTCAGGATCTGGTTATGGTCGGCAGCATTTGTCATTACAAATACGGCGCTTTTCTCTGCGGCGAGGGCCACGTGCGTCAAGCTCAGAGCCAGCGCGATCGCCGGGAAGGCAATTGTCTTTTTCATTTGTTTCACCTTGTTTCGAAAGAGTTAAATTCTGCCGGCGGACTAACTTCCGCCGGCCAACACTCTGCTATTCGAAGCAAGGGAAAGTAAGGTTACGGTGCGTAAGCGATTTCTTTGTACAAGGACGCCGCTGCTATTTGCCTGCAAGAGAGGCGGCTGAACTGGTGGCGAACTGGAGAAGAGGCGCGGGGAAAAGGCCCAACACCAAAACGCCAATGGCGCTCACCCACATAGCCAACCGCAGAGTGAAAGGCGGAGCCTCTAACTGCATGGTGGCCACGTCGGGTTGGCGCATATAAATGGCCACAATGATTTTCAGGTAATAGTAAGCGGCGATCGCGCTGTTGATCAAACCCAGAACAGTGAGCCACACCAAGTGGGAGTTTAACGCAGCTTGAAAGATATAAAACTTGCCGACGAAACCGCCGGTAAGCGGTACACCGATGAGTGAGAAAACAAAGATGGACAACAGCGCGGCCGCGGCAGGTTGACGCCGACCCAGGCCAGCTAAATCTTCGATTTTCACAAAGCGTTCGTTGCGCGAAGCCACATAGCCGATTACGGCAAACGCACCGATGTTCATAACGGCGTAAGAGCAGAGATAGAACATGGCAGACGAAACGCCAATGCTGGAAGCGGCAGCCAGCGCCACCAGCACATAACCCGCATGTGCAATGGAACTGTAACCGAGCATCCGTTTGACGTTGGTTTGCAGCAGAGCGCCTAGATTTCCAATCAGCATGGTGCCGAGTGCACAGCCCCACATGAGCCACGCCCAGCGTTCGTGAATGGGCAGGAACGATGTCATGAAGATGCGGAAAAATACGGCGAAGGCAGCGGCCTTCGGTCCGGCGGACATGAACCCGCTGGCCGGAGCGGCTGCGCCTTGGTAGACGTCCGGGGCCCACATTTGAAATGGCGCCACAGAGACTTTGAAGCCTAACCCGACGAAGATAAGCGCTACGGCGACGGCAACAATTGCCGAGATAGACGCAGTGGGATTATCGGGCATCATCTTGCGGATCTGTTCGAGATTGGTAGAACCCAGAGAACCAAAAAGCCAAGCGGTTCCATATAAAAGGAACGCCGTGGCGAAGGAGCCAAGAAGAAAATACTTCAAGGCGGCTTCGTTGTTGCGGCGATCATCTCGCAGGAAGCCAGCCAAGACGTAGGTGGCGATGGACGAGATCTCAAGCCCGATGAACACCATGATGAGATCGGCTGCGGTGACCATAATGCATTGGCCCACCACGGAGAACAAAATAAGCGCGTAGAATTCGCCGCCCGCGTTGCTGTCTTCACGATCAAGATAACTCAACGAAGCGAGGATGGATAGAAAACCAACACCGATGACGACGGCGCGAAAGAAAATGCCATAGCTATCGACGGCAAGCATGTCCTGGAAAGCAGCGCCGGGAGACACCAGCAGACCGGGGACGTTCGCAACAAAGGCGGCTACCAAGCCGAGCAAAGCAATCACGCCAAGATAGGTGCGCTTTCCCTTCGATACGGCTTCCAGCATCATGACGACGATGCCGAAAAACGTCAGCAGGATTTCGGGGGAAACTCGCAGATAATCCGCCACGGGCGGCATAAAGTTAGCGGGCATGCGTTACCTCGGGCTGCGCGTTTAGGATTGCGCGTGCACCGGAAGCATCCAACTTCACCCGGTATTGATTGGTCATGTTTGTGTTGTCAAGCAATTGATAGTTGGCGGCTGAAATGCTTGGCATGAACGTCTGGCTATAGCAACCGAGCCAAACCATCATGGCCACCAAGGGCACAACGGGCACCCAGTCTCGCCATTGCAAATCGTGAAAGTGTTCGATTTCCGGGTTGAGTTTGCCGAAGAAAGTCCGCTGATACATCCAAAGCATGTAGGCGGCTGAGAGAATCACGCCCAAGGCAGCAAAGACGGCCCAACGGAAATTGGCGATGGCCGCCCCCTGCAGCAGCAGGAACTCGCCCACAAAGTTAGACAAGGTAGGCAAGCCAATGCTAGCAAATAGCGCAATAGAAAACACGGCGGCCAAGCGTGGGGCAAGCACCGCCACACCGCCGAAATCGGCGATCTCCATAGAGTGTCGCCGTACTTGCAGATAACCCGCCAGCAGGAACAACGCGCCGGTAGACACACCGTGTGCTAGCATTTGGAACACTGCGCCATCGGCCCCTTGCTGATTGAAGGAAAAGATACCGAGCACAATGAAACCAACGTGGCTCAAAGACGAATACGCGATCAAGCGTTTGATATTCGGTTGAACTAAAGCGAGAAGTGCGCCATAGACAATGCCGATGATTGCGCAGAGCGCGATCCAGGGTGCGAAGCGATGCGCGGCGTTGGGTGCCATGGTAATGCCAAAGCGCAGGAGACCGTAAGTCCCCATCTTCGACATGACGGCAGCCAACAAGAATGTAGCGGGCATGGGCGCTTCCGCATAAGTGTTGGGCAACCAGGTGTGAAGCGGGAAAATGGGTGCTTTCACGGCGAAAGCGGCCAGGAGACCAAAGAAGATGAACAATTGGTCGCGCGCGCTGAATGATACTTGTCCAGAGGAGACGGATTTCAAGATATCGACGTAATCGAACGAGCCCGTCAAGCTATGCAGATAAAGGATAGAGCCGAGCATGAGCACGGAACCGGCCATCGTATACACGAAGAATTTGACAGATACTTTGAAAGCGTTCGCGCCGCCCCAGCCACCGACCATGAGGTACATGGGCACGAGGGCGACTTCCCAAAAAACGTAAAAGGCGACCAAATCAAGGGCAGAAAAAACACCGATCAAACCGAACTCAAAAAGCATGAGCATGGCAAAGAAACTTTTGCGGCGCTCTTTGACCATTTTTTCGGTGGCCCAAACAGCCATGGGCAGAAGAAACGTAGTGAGCAGAATGAGCCAGAGGCTGATGCCGTCGACGCCCATGTGCAAACGAATGTTGGTGCCGGCGCCCCAAGACTGGTCGATCTGGGAAGTGAATCCTTCCGGATGCGCGAGCGCGGGACGGATGAGCCGTAGCGCTGCGATGAATGCACCCAGCGAGGAAACCATGGCGTAGAAAAACGGCAGGCGCGAACGTCGTGGGCATGCGGTCACGACGAAAAAGCCGATGAGCGGAATGAACAGCGTCAACGCCAGATAGTTGAACGAGAGGACCGAGGCTAAGAAGGAATCCATGCTAGCGAACCCCCAAGCCAAGAATGAAGATCAACAACAAAGAACCGGCGAGAATCCAGGTAGCCGAATTACGGATGCTGCCCGATTGCCAGCGCCGCGCCACTTCACCTAAGGCTTGCGCGACCCTACCTAAGCCATTCACCAATCCGGTATCAATCAAGCCCTCATCGACACCACGCCAAAGCACAGTCCGAGAAATCAGAGTCAAAGGCTTCACAATGACCGCGGCATAGAGTTCATCCACATAATATTTGTTTGCCAGCAGTGTGTAAATCGGACCAGCCGCCGATTTGACGGAATCACTCAGTGACGGAACGATTACATAGAGCAGTGTCGCGAGCAGTATGCCGCCAATGCCAAAACTGGCAGAGATGATCATGGGCTGCATGCTGCCATGCTCAGTCACAGGGAACATCGGCGCTAACCATTCCGGCACGCTTAAGAATTTGCCGGCGCCAATGGAAAAGACGGCTAAGACCATAAGCGGGAACGTCATGACAAACGGCGATTCGTGAGGATGATGATGGCCGCGGTATTTACCGAAAAAGGTGAGGAAGTAAGCGCGAAACACGTAGAAAGCAGTCATGCCCGCTGTAGCTGCACCTACCCAGAACATCCAGGGCGATGCGCTTTCGTAAGCTGCCGCGAGAATGGCGTCCTTGCTGTAGAAGCCTGCGAAGAAAGGAAATCCGGAAATAGACAAACTGGCGATGCCCAGGGTGACGAATGTTATGGGCATGGCTTTGCGCAGGCCACCCATATGCCGCAGATCTTGTTCGCCGCTCAAGCCGTGAATCACACTGCCCGCGCCCAGGAACAACAACGCTTTGAAGAAGGCGTGCGTCATCAAGTGGAAGACGCCGGCGGAATAGGCGCCGAGCCCAAGGCCGAGAAACATATAGCCGAGTTGCGAGACCGTTGAATAAGCGAAAACCTTTTTGATGTCGTTTTGCGCGAGGCCGATGGTGGCGGCAAAGACCGCAGTCGCCAATCCGACCAGCGCCACGATGTGCATCGCGCCCGGTGCGTGATCGTAAAGGAACGAAACGCGGGCCACCATGTAGACACCAGCCGTGACCATGGTTGCCGCGTGTATCAAGGCCGACACAGGTGTGGGACCGGCCATGGCGTCAGGCAACCAAACATATAAAGGAAGCTGCGCTGATTTTCCGCAAGCGCCGACAAAGAGCAGCAAGGTGATGATGCTGAGTGCGCCCATGGAACTCTCAACCGGCATACCTTTCACAGCGGTGGCGATACTGGCGAAGTCCAAGGTGTGAAACTGGATGACAAGCAGCAAGATGCCCAACATGAAGCCGAAATCGCCAATGCGGTTAACAATGAACGCCTTGTTGGCGGCATCTCCTGCGAACTTCTCTTTAAAGTAGAAGCCCACCAGCAAGTAACTGCACAAGCCCACACCTTCCCAACCAACAAATAGGAGAAGCAGGTTCTGCGCCAGCACCAGCAGCAGCATGAAGAACATAAACAGATTGAGGTAGGCGAAAAAGCGGCCGTACCCTTCTTCGTGCGACATGTAGCCGATGGAATATGTATGAATGAGCAGGCCAACGCCGGTGACCACCAGCAACATCACGGCCGTGAGGCGGTCGACGCTGAGATCAAAGCCGATCTTCAAGCCGCCGCTCTGGATCCAGGTGAAATCATGCTCGGTAACGGGCGTATTCACCGGATAGATATTGGACAGCAAATAGATGACTAAGCCGAACGAAGCGGCGACAGATCCAACGCAAATAATATTGACTAACTGCTTGGGCAATCGCTTGCCCAACAAGCCGCTCAACAAAAAACCGATCAGCGGGCAAAGAGGTATGAGCCAAAGGTTCATGGTGGGTTCGGTTATAGCTTCATCGAATCGATTTCGTCGATCTGCAGCGTGCCTCGGTTCTTGAAAATAGTCAAAATGATCGCCAGCCCGACAGCTGCTTCAGCCGCCGCAACCACCATCACAAAGAACGAATAGATGTGGCCGTCGATGTTCTTGTTCTGATAGGAGAAGGTCACAAAAGTGAGATTGACGGCATTCAGCATGAGCTCAATTGACATGAAAACCGTGATCACACTTTTGCGGTAGATAAAGCCCGCAACGCCCAAGCCGAACAACACGGCGCTCAGCGTCAGGTACCACCAAATAGGAATATGTTCGATCAATCGATCTCCTTTCGAGCCAGCACGACAGCTCCCAGAATCGCTATGAGAATCAGAACGGAAACCACTTCAAACGGGTAGAGGAATTTGGAGAACAACTGCATGCCTATGGCTTCCGCCGAGCCGCCCGGCACCCACGAGCCGAATTGCACTTGCGAGATCTTTGACGGGAAGGGTGTTTCGCGAATCAGAAAGGCCAGGAGCACCACAAGCACGGCGAGCAGCGGGAAGCCGGCGATTTGCGCGAACAGAGATTTATCGCTGCGCTTTTCGGCACCGGCGTTTAACAGCATGATGACGAAGATGAACAGCACCATGACCGCGCCGCCATAGACAATCATCTGCGCCATGGCGATAAATTCAGCGCCCAGCAACAAGTACAAGAGCGCCAGAGACGACATGACGCCAATCAAAGAAAGGGCGCTAGAGATAGGATGCTTTTGCAGCACCAGATTCAATCCGCAGCCGATTGCGGCCACCGCCGCGATGATGAATAGAATGGAGTCCATTACTTTTGCTCCGGGAACAAAGCCACCATCAATGCGGTTAGTAACAAGTTGATCAACGCACACGGGAACAGGAACGTCCACGCGAAGTGCATCAACTGGTCGTAACGGAAGCGCGGCAACGTGCCGCGGATCCAAATGTAGGTAAAGAGAATGAATCCGGCCTTCGAGGCAAACCAGAAAATCGGCACCAAGTAAGTCTGTAAGAAGGGGATGGCGAAGATGACTGCAAAGCCCAGGGCAGCGATGCCGAAAAGGGGAAATGTAATGTGATCGCCTTTGCGGCCAATTTTTCCGGATTGCAAAAACAGCCACAAAGCCGCACCTACAAACACCAAACTGGGCACCCAGTCTGAATAAGGAGCAGGGAACAACGGGTGCCAGCTGCCCAAAAATAATGTAGTCGCGACGCAGGCGATGGTCACCATGTTGGCGTATTCGGCCATGAAGAAGCAGGCAAATTTCATGCTGCTGTATTCGGTATGGAATCCGGCGACCAATTCGTTCTCTGCCTCAGGCAGATCGAACGGGATGCGGTTCGTTTCGGCGAAACCGGCAATCATAAACACGATGAACCCGAAAATCTGCGGGAACGGGAGTTGGAAGATGCTCCAGCGCGGAATGAAATCCCAGTAATAGCCAGCCTGCGAATCGGCAATGCCGCGAAAGCTCAAAGTATTTGCCAAGAGCAAGGGCGACACAATCACCAGCGTGAACGGCAGTTCGTAGCTGATCATCTGGGCGCTGCTGCGCAAGCCACCCATCAGCGAATATTTATTATTGGAAGACCAGCCGGCCAGCGCGATGCCGTAGACGCTGATTGCGCCAACCGCCAGAATAAATAGAATCCCGACATTCAAACCGCCAATCTCCATGAACGTCTTGCCACCCCAAACCGACACTTCCGGACCGAAGGGAATGACGGAGATGGACACCAGCGCTAACGACACCGCAATAAACGGCGCTAGCAGATAAAAAAACTTGTTGGCGTGCGGCGGCATCAAGTCTTCTTTGGTAAGAAGCTTGAACACATCGGCCAGCGGCTGCAGCAAGCCGTGTGGACCTACCCGCAACGGACCTGTGCGCGATTGAATGTGTGCCAGCACTTTCCGCTCTACCCATTGCAAATAGGCAAGCGTGGTCATAAATACTGCAAACACCAGCGCGATTTTAACCAGCGTAACGATGAGGAAGAAGCTCATTTTTTCTTGACTGCCGGCTCGATTTTATTGGTTGTGAGCTCGGGCGGTACGCTCTCCTGACTCTTCTTTGTTCCGTTATTCGGATCATGGTACAAACCACCGGGCGATTCCATCACAGCGTTCAGCATGTGCGAATACTTGCTCATCGTGCCCGAAGTAAAAAGCGTATTCCCGGAACTGCGCACCAGTTCTGGCTGCGCCCGGAAACTCAATTCACCGGTAGCCGGGGTGGTCGTCGCCACTCCTCCGGTTTCAACCACCGCTAAGGGCAAATCATACCCCAACACCAATCTTCGAATTTCCTGGAAGACGGTATCGGTGGTGGGTGTGACCCAATCGCTGCGCATTTCTTTGGCCAGCAGCGAGATGATTTCGAGGTCGGATTTAGCGCCCATTGTCTTGGCAGCACGCGTCAACTTTTGCAGACCGCCGCAAACGTTGGTGAAGGTTCCATTCTTTTCATACGCCGACGCGGCAGGCAGCACCACGTTGGCACGCTTGGCCGTCTCCGTCAGAAACAAATCCTGAACTACAATGAATGCGTTGGCCGAACCCAACGGACGGCGTGCTAATGGATTCGAACCAACAACCCACAACGCGTCCATGTTTTGGTAGGAGAGCATCTCGTCGTAGTTCATGCCCGGCGATAAACCACCGTCGGCTATATTGTGATAGCCCGGCAACAGATCGGGCAACACGCCCATATCAGACGCCCCGCGTGAATTAGAGTAGTCCAACAAGCAGACATACTTCACAGGAATGCCCAATGAATCGCCGAAGGCCACCAGTTTCGCGACCGCTGCACCTTTGATGGACGCACCGAACAGAATGACCAATTCCGACTGAGCTGCCAAAGCGTCCTTCAATTGATCGAGGGCTTTGAACTCTTCTCCCAGCGCGGCTCGCTTGCCGGTGCAGTAGTCGTCTTCGCGAACAGGACCCGGCGTGACGGCCCAAACTTTGGCCTTGTTCAAGCGCGCGTTCGTGCGCAGTAAATAAGCCAGCAACGGATGTTCCTGGGATAGATCGGAATTGATGATCAGCGCCGCTTTGGTGGTAGAAAGATCGGCAGTAGCGGCCAGCGTATTCTTGCGACCCCGCAAAGCGGCCAGCAGACCCAGCAAGTCGCCAGTGCGGTGATGGTCAATGTTCGACGTCTTCAGAATCTGCCGCGTGAACTTCTGGAGCAGGTAATTCTCTTCATTGGTCGTGTGATTCGAACCAATCACGCCAAAGCGGCCGCCTTTGGCCACGAATTCGGAAAAGCGTTTGGCAACGGTGGCCAGCGCAACCGCCCAAGAAACCGGCCGCAATTCACCATTGGCGGTCTTCAACAAAGGCGACGTCAAGCGGCTTGGGCTTTGATTGAAATCGAAGCCGTAGCGGCCTTTGATGCACAGGAATTCGCCGTTGATGCCAGAGTGATCGCGATTGTTGGCACGGATAATTTCGCCAGTGCGGATGCCGAGCGTGGTCTTGCAACCGTTGGAACAATGCGTACAGATGGTGCCGACATGCTCCATCTCCCAGGGACGTGTTTTGTAACGATAGGTACCCGAGGTGAGCGCGCCCACCGGACAAATATCGATGCAAGCACCGCATTCATCGCACTCTAAATGGTCGCCCTTGTTCGGAACGATTTCCGCGGCAGATCCGCGATTACCTATGCCGAGCGCATTGACGCCCAGGCCTTCGCCGCAGATTCGAACGCAGCGATAGCAAAGAATGCAGCGGGGCGCATCGTAGAAAACAACGGGCGACCACTGCTTCTCGTCCACGTGCTGCTTGGTTTCACGATAACGGCTCTCCCCCGCCCCGTAGCGAAACACCATGTCCTGCAATTCACACTCGCCGCCCTTATCGCACACCGGGCAATCGAGCGGATGGTTCGTGAGCAGGAATTCCAGCGTGCCTTTGCGGGCTTGGCGCACGGTGGGCGAATCGGTGAGCACCACCATACCTTCTGCCACGGGCAGCGTACAGGCCACTTGCAGCTTCGGAGTTTTTTCCACTTCCACCAAACACATGCGGCAGGCCGCCTGCAAGGAAAGTCCGTCGTAGTAGCAGAACGCGGGGATCGCAATGCCCGCCTGTTTGGCGGCGTTAATCAGCAGTGTGCCGGGCTGCGACTGCACTTCCCGGCCATCGATTGTTAATTTGATTGGGTCAGCCATCGTGTTCCTAATCGGGTTCGCTTACACCACCACCAGATCGGGCGTCTTCTTCGCCGCGCGGGTCTGATTTAGTTTGGCTTCGAATTCATTGCGGAATTTAGCGACAAAGGCGCCAATCGGCATAGCAGCGGCATCGCCGAGCGGACAGAAAGTACGGCCCAGCATGTTCGACGCTAACTCGCCAATCAGATCTATATCACTCGGCACGCCACCGCCTTCATGAAAGCGCGTGATGATTTTTTTCAACCAGGTTGTGCCTTCACGACACGGAATGCACCAGCCGCAGCTTTCGTGCGCATAGAACCGCATGATGCGCAGCGCCGCTTTCACCATGCAGGTGTGGTCGTGCATGATCACCACGCCGCCCGATCCCAGCATGCTCTTCGCCTTGGCCATCGAATCGTAAGTTATGGTCAGACCCTCGCACTCCGCCGCCGTCAGCACCGGGCACGACGAACCGCCGGGAATGAACGCCTTCAGCCTCTTGCCGCCCAGGATGCCGCCGCCGACTTCCTCGATCATGGTTTTTACCGGGAAGCCCAGCTTCAATTCGTAAACGCCCGGACGGTTCACGTGACCGGTCAAACAAGTCAGCTTCGTGCCGCCCGCCTTCGGAATCCCCAGCGCCGCGAACGCCGCGCCGCCATCGCGAATGATCGCGGGCACCGCGCAATACGTCTCCACGTTGTTCAGAATGGTGGGGCATTGAAACGCCCCCGAGACCGCCGGAAATGGCGGCCGGATGCGCGGAATGCCGCGCTTGCCTTCGAGCGACTCCAGCAGCGCCGATTCCTCGCCGCATTCATAAGCGCCCGCGCCGGTGTGCGTGTACAGATCGAAGTCGAAACCCGTGCCGCGGATGTTCTTCCCCAGATAACCGCGCGCGTAGGCCTCCGCAATGGCTTTGTCCACGATCTCGATCAGGTAGCGATACTCGCCGCGGATGTAAATGTAACCCGCATGCGCATCCACCGCCAGCGCCGCGATCAGCGTGCCTTCGATCAACTGGTGCGGGTCGTTCTCCATCAGCAGACGGTCTTTGCAAGTGCCTGGTTCGCTCTCATCCGCATTCACCACGATGTACTTGGGCTTGGGCGACGTGCGCGGCACGAAGCTCCACTTCATGCCAGCCGGGAATCCCGCGCCGCCGCGCCCGCGCAGATTCGAGATCTTCATCTCGTCGATGATCTGCTCGGGCTGCATGCCCGCGGCCTTCTCGAAAGCCAGATAGCCTTCCGTCGCCAGATAGGTATCGATCGACGCCGAGTTCTCCAGGCCGAAGCGGCGCGTGAGCACCTTGGTTTCGAGCGGATGCGGTTCGTTGTACAGCATCGGATTACTGAATCTTCCTCAGGCTATCGAGCAGCCGGTCGAGTTTCTCGGGAGTCACTTGATGGTAAAAATCGTAATTCACCTGCACCGCCGGCGCCCACGAGCACGCCCCTATGCATTCCACTTCTTCGAGCGAGATCTGCCCATCGGCCGTCACTTCCTTGTGGCCCACGCCGACCTTCTCACGAGCATGTTCCCAAAGCTCCATGCCCCCGCGCAGGAGGCAACTGATGTTGGTGCAGATCTGCACATGGTACTTACCCAAAGGCTTCTTGTGCAGCATGGAATAGTAGCCTACAACCTCATCCACCTGCAGAGGAGTCACGCCCGTCCGCCGAGCCACTTCTTCGATCAGTTCCGGCGTGACCGACCCAATCTCATCCTGCGCATAAAGCAGCATGGGAATCACTGCCGAGCGCTGCCGCCCCGGCGGATAGCTGTTCAACAGCTTGGCAAACCTGTTTTCCAACTCACTAGAAAAAGTCATCAAAAATCTTTCAGCCGCAGATGAACGCAGATAAACGCAGA
>PMQB01000124.1 GCA_003169195.1 Bryobacterales bacterium | reverse complement strand
GACGCGCGGCAAAGACGAAGACACCTGGGGACTCTTTTCCGGGCTTGACTTATCGCACTCATCGTCGGGGCGCATGGGAGTGGGTGTCCAGTTTTGTAACAACGATGGCACGTGCCGTGACTTGAGCGTGGTGAACGAGTTCTTCGACCGCTTTGGCGACTGCAAACCTGTGGCGGAACATATCCCTTCAGCGCACGGCCGCGTCGATCCACCCACTTCTAATTTGCGAAGATCCTGCGCCAGCCCGCATCCACTCGAACAACTCCCTTGGCTCGATGCCACCGTGGGAGGCGGCGGAGGCAGACGTTCCCGAGCCAAATACAAATCCACCTACATGAAAGAAAATTTCACCGCCGCAGAGGCAAAATGCATTTTCAAGCATTTGAAACGTCCTGTGCCTGGCGTCAACAAAGGCCGTCCCCTCTTAGCCGTGGATTCTTACGGCGGTGCGGTCAATCGGCCGGCACTGGCTGCGCAAACGGCCGTGCCACAGAGGGCGTCTACCATGAAGTTGCAATTCCAGGCGTATTGGAACGATGCGAAAGACGACGCCGGTCATCTGGCTTGGATGCACGATTTCTATGCCGATTTGTACTCGGGCGAAACCGTGCCCAGCCGTTACGCCGGCACGCCCTACCCGGGCAAGCATTACGAAGGCTGCTACATCAATTATCCGGACAAAGATATGCTGGCCTATCCATTCTGGCCGCAGCTTTATTATGGCGACGGCGATCTGTATCCTTTCTTGCAAAATGTAAAGCAGCGCTACGATCCACATAATCTCTTTCATCATGCGATGTCGATCCGGCCGAAACAGAGTTGAGCTATGGCGCTAACGAATCCAACCCGACGTGCTTTCTTTCAGCGACTGGCCGTGAGTGGGTGTGTGCTGCTGCCCACTGCCGATCAAGATCAAATCCAGTACCATGGACGCGCCGATCGCATTGAAGTAAGTCGTCGTAAACAGAAAATACAGGTCGTCGCCAGCGAGCATCCATCAGGCTTCGCCATTGACCGATTCAGCCACCGTTTGTTCGTGGCAAACGAGATCGATGAATACCAAGATCTGCCCGCGGGTTCCGTGGAGTCATATGCCATTGATCCAGCCACCGGTCAAATCGAGCTGCGAGATCGGCGCCGTCTCTCTCTCTCGGCCACGGGTCCAAAGCATCTCGCTATCTCGCCCGATGGGAGACATCTCGTTGTCGCTGCGTACAGCGGCGGAGCTTATAACGTGTTGCCTGTACAAGCCAACGGGAAGATCGGCGAGGTGAAGCAGGTGCTCAAAGAAATAGGGAGCGGCCCGCATCCGGAAAAGCAGGCAACCGCGCATCCTCATTCGGTGGCGTTTCATCCTTCCGGCAAATTGGTTGTCGCCACGGACTTAGGCGCAGACCGAATCAGCTTGTTCTCTTTCGAAAGTGGGCGTCTGCGGCGCATCCAACAGATCAAAACTCCGCCCGGCAGCGGACCGGCTGATTTGCGGGTGAGCAACCAGTATGTGTCCGTCGAATACGAGTTACAACCTTTTCGGAGACGTTATCAATTCTCCTCCATTAACGGCACTCCCTGTCTTGTTTAACCACGTCTCATGTCTTTAAGGCGGCAAACTCATATCCCCTCAGCCGCCGTTCGTGTACGCCGCTACGGATGCCGAAGCATCCCCCAGAACATCAGCGTCGCTCCCAAGCCGGCAATCAATATTCCGGCTATGTGTTGACCGCTCGCACCCCAGGTTGTAACTGTTGTGCACTCCAGTTGCCCATAAGGACCCGCGTTCAAACAGCCGCTCGCCTGCCCCGGACCACCGGTCGCCAACAACGCGGCTCCACCTCCAGTAATGGCCAAGCCCGTGAGCAGCAGCGCATGACGTCGCGACCGTGTCGTATTCCTTCGAATACTTAGCCGCTAAACTAGCCGCGAGGTCCTCTTCGTCATCCACGAAGATGACTCGCGGCTTCCTACCCTCCGTCATAGCTATCGTCTCCCGCAGTTAATTCAAGGAAACAATCACTATCGGTCGTTGCTCGACCCACTACTCGACCCACTCAATCTCCTTGCACTTAAGTTGTTGTACAAGGATTCAGTTTTGCAAACAATCAAAGACACGTTACTCCACCTCTCTTAACGTGTTAATTGCCCAGTTCCACCCTCCAGATGTTTGCTAACTCCTCCTTTAACGTAAAAGCCATCCGTCCTTCCCCTACAGCCAGAGTGCCGCCTGACCAGGGATAATGTTGCGATCCGTGCCTGTGCACTACGGCCACCGGCTCGCCGCGCGGTACTTTAGTTTGCGGCTCAAGGGCCTGCGCGTAAAGACAGCGAAACCCGTCACGCACGCTCCAATAGTAAATCGAGTTACCATTCGGTGCCCAGTGTGCTGACAACCCATTGAGCTTCTCGCAAAATTCGATTTCCTTCCCACTCCGTATCTGCGCCACGAAACCAGAAGTTGTGTGCCCGCGCTCCCCCTCCTTCACATAAGCCAACCATTGCCCATCAGGAGAAAGCTGCGCCCAGATAAATGGTCCTTGCATCGGTAAGCTAGTCCGGCTGCCGTTTTCACCGCTCACTTGAAAGAGTCTTGGACCATCCCCACAAAGCAAAACGTTCGCTTTGTATGACCAATCGTAGAGAACGGGGCACGCCGTGGTCAGCACACGTTCTCTCCCGTCGGCAACGGTCCTAAAAACAATCGTGTTCTGATCCTCTGTCGTCCGCGCGAATACAACGTGGCTTCCATCGTAGTCCAGTTTGAGTCGGCTGTCTTTCAGCGGAGTTGCTGAGAGCAATTTCTCGCTTTGACCTCGCAAATCTCGCATGCAAATATCGAACCTTCCGCTCCGCTCGCTCAAGTACGCCAACACCTCGCCGTCGCCCGAAAGTGCGGGCCAAGTCCCGTTGAATCCCGACCGCAACGAACTGTCATGCGTGAGCTGTTCAAGGGGAGCCGAACCTGTCAGGTTGGTCTCCCAAATATTGGTTTCGCGTCGTTCCAGGGCAAACACAATCGACACTCGTTTTTGACCGTCGCCGATCGCGCGCACTCCCTCTGCTCCCAATGCGGAAGGCACAGCCCGGATTGGTCCCAAAGCTCCGGAGTTATCCAACGGAACTTCAAACAGTGAGCCAGTCTCCAGTTGGTTTGTAACAAAGAAAAGTCTGTCGTTGATCCAGTCTTGTGGACAGTCGGCGCTCGTCGTAATTTCCGGTAAATGCTGGGCACGCAGTTTGGCGGCAATTCCCAGTGGCTTGGCTATCTTCCCCGCTGGGCCATCTGTATTGGTAATCCAAAAATCTCGTTCGCCCCCACCCAGGCTGTCCGCGGCAAACAAGAGTTTGCTGCCATCTGGCGACCACACCGGGCAACTCGCAGCATCCACCCCGTAATCCAACCGCTCGGCCGCACCTCCCTCCGCCGGAACTACGTACGCATGAGCCAGTCCATCTTGCTCATCGCCGTTAAACGCAACCCGTTGGCCATCGGGGGAAAACCTCGGTGAGTAGCCTCCCGCGGCTAGCAATCTTGCCTCGCCGCCACTCGCAGCAACCATCCAAAGGCCCTCGGGCTTTCGCCAAGACCGAAACACTACCCTTTGGCCATCCGGTGAAATGTCCGGAGTCATGTCGTGCGCTGGATCGTTCGTTAGTTGCCGCGGCGGTTGGCCCGCCTGCTGTATCCAGATGTCTCTGTCACCACGCGGTCCACGATCCGAACTGTACACAACCGTAGAGCCATCTCGCGAAATCGCCGGATGAGCGGTCCAACCTGTGTCGAACGTGATCCGAACGGGGACACCCGTTTTTGTGTCCAGCGTCCGCCGGCCGATCGTCAAACCGCCAACGACCGCGCCCACAAGAACAACCACACCCAGCGCCCACCAACCGTAGTGCCGTGGCTGCGCTGTCTCCTTTGTAGACTCGACGGGGAGTGCCGAGAACTCAGCCACATAATGTCCCAGTGGAATCTCAATCTTGATGCGGTCTGCCGGGTCGGCTCGTGTGTAATATTCCGCCAATTTCCGCCGCACCGCGTTCACACCCACTCGCACCTGTGTGTGGCGGCTGGGGTCGTAATCTTGCCGCCCCAAGACATCCTTCGCCAGAACTACTTCCTTAAGCGCTTCGGTTCGCCCCGCCAGCGTTTCGTTCACAATGGTCGACAGAAGTAACTGGTGCTGGGGTGCCGCTGCAAATAGATTGCTGGCCAGCACCTTTTCTAACTGTTTGCGAACAACTTCGAAGAAGACTTCGCGGTCCTGCGGCGACGGGACGTCTTCACGACTTGACTTCATTTCTGGGATCCGACCCTGTCTGTGGAAGTGTAACAAACTGTACTAACATCGAATCCAACCGCACACCGCAAGATCGGTCACACAATTCGACTAACTAAATTCGCCGTATTTTCAATAACATCCAGCCTAGAATTCCCTTTCCGGTACGCTACCTTCCCATACATTGAAAATAACTGCGAGGGCTCTATTAGGCCGTCGCAGCCAATTTTCAGTGAATTAAAAAGGAAACGCATGTCTACACCAGCGCAAGTTCAAGCCAATCGGGCGAACTCTCAAAAATCGACGGG
>PMQB01000618.1 GCA_003169195.1 Bryobacterales bacterium | reverse complement strand
TTAGCGGGAGGGTGAGATTTTCGGTTGTCAAATAGCTGTTGGCCGACGCTTCGAACACCGTTGCGGCGAGGAAGAATAGGCGCGTGTTTCTCGAAAAGTCAGTTCGAGTTGGTTTGAAAATAGCGCGTGGCGGGATGAGGCGAGGTGTGGGTTTTTTGGGGATATTTTGTGGGGGCCTTATGATTCAACTAGATAGGGTCGAAAAATAAATCGCTAAAAGTTGTNNTTGGAGGGGGCTGGATTGAGCGGAACAGGTGGCGGCGTGATCGAAGCGAACTCGATGATAGTCTTGGAAAACACCCATGCCGGACAGGTTGAGACGGAAGCGTGACTGGCCTCGAAACCGAGTGGCCGCGTCTTTACTCGTAGCCGCCTTAGCTTCCGTTCTTTGGGTACGCTGGTCGCAAATTCCGAGAACGGTTACTGGAACCTTACCTGATGGCCTGGACACGGGAATGATTCGGTTATGCTCTGTCGATCGTGTGCTGCAGAGCAAGGTGGACAAACGAGGTCACTTCACTTTTCTCGATGTACCGCCGGACACCTATCAGCTGACGGAAACGCTAAATTGGGGTGGCAGCAAAGTTAAAACCGGGACTGCGCTGACTACTGTGGTCGCCATAGAATGGCGTGGTGCCCCGGACGGAAACAGCTTCACGGGTGAAGAGCGGGCTTGCCTGGTCGATCCAACGCCGCGATGCGGCGTTTACGCGGTCAAAGTCGAGTATGGGGAGAGGCGGGCGCAGGCATCGGCCTTGATCTTGGGTTTAATCGAAAATACGGACGGTAAGAGGTTGAAACTGGCTGGGGCCAAAGTTCTGCTGACCAACGCGAGAGATCACGCTGAACGCTACTCGGCGGTTTCCGACAACGATGGGCACTTTCGATTTGCTCCGCCTGCGGGGGTTTATGTTATGAGCATGTCCGTGCGGGGCTTTGCCCGTGTTGCTGTGCCAGACTTCCTGGTGCCCCAGGAGAATGACACTATCGTCACACTTCAAACGAGCGCCGTTGGGGAGACTCCTGTCATTAACTACTGCCAATAGCCTGAATTGGTCAACTTCTCTAAGAAGCTACGCTGTCTCATAGCGCCAGATCGCCGAGACCCAACCCCGTTGCCGAGGTAATGTAGAAGACATCGAGTGAATAGAGAACGAGGAACGCCGCTCGCTGGTGCGATCCCTTCGTTCAGCGCGCCACGGATTCGAGTCGACAAGCCGACTTTTCAGGACGAGAACAGTTCACTTCGGTAGAGTTGCCTTCCGGGGCTGGACTCAGGCCGATCTTTGGTGGGTGTCTTGGCCCGTAAACCTGTCGATTCTGGCAGATTCGGCGACCGATCATAGCCGGCCAGTGGCGCGATAGAAATTCTCAATATACCGGCCGTCGATGTCGGTAAATCCGTACTCCTTGGCAGCGTCTCCCACGAAGACCAGTTGACCAGACCTTGCCATCACATTCGGATCGGAGGCCAACGCGACGACTGCGCGGCCCGTGTATTCCGGCGACTCAGCGAGATCGTAACGGTAGAGTTTCTGAAGCGCCTCGTCCAGCATGTGGACCTGTACGCGCTCGGTTTTCATGAAGCCCGGCAGCAGACCCAGAAGCGTTATGCCGGCTTTCCGGGCTTCCGGAGCCAGACTCATGACCAAGCGGTTAAGAGCGTAGTGCGGGAGGTGCTCGAATAGATCGAACTGCACGTTGCCACTGAGCTTGTCCGCTTCAATCATCGGTTCACTGATCGCGACGATCAATCCGGAACCCTGTTGGAACATAAGTCTCGCGGCCTCGCGGGCAGCCAGCCAGAACGCCTGCGGGCCTGCGCCCATGAAGTCGTTCCAGAATTCGCCGGGCCAGTTCCAAAAGGGCTGCTTCCATATTGGATCTACGAATCGCTCGTTGCCACCCCACACTGCACAAGCGAGAATGTCGAGGCGGCCTTGTTCGGCTTGAAGGCGATCGAAGAGATTTTTGTTCTGTGTTGCGTCCGTGTGATCGATCTGCACTGGAATCCCAACGCCGCCGCGTCGAGTCACCTCCGCCGCAGTGTCTTCGATGGTGCCGGAAATTTGATCGATCGGCGGCGGACCGCCGCGGATCGAGCGCCCGGTAACGTACACTGTGGCTGACTGTTCACCAAGCGCCACAGCGATGCCACGGCCGCAACCACGGCTGGCTCCGGCGACGATCGCGATTTTACCTTTCAGCCGGTCAGGCATGAAATCACAATATACCGCAGGATTTCCGTAAGCGAACTATGCAGCTAGCGGGGCTTTCGTTTCTTCAACCGTGACTCGAATCTCCTCGAAAGTCGTGTGCGGGAGTTCACCGGATACAAGCCGACTTCGCGGGGATTAATCGCTGGGTACGCACGTAACGCTGCAACTTGCTGGCCTGCAACAGATTTATTTCACGCCGGAGTTTCGCAAAAAAACGGGGCAAGGATTAGAAAAGCGGCCGAAGCGGGTTATCGATTGCTAAATCCGGGCTTGCGATCAGTCGGAATTCATCTTCAGATCGCCAACAGTCGCCTTCGTCAGGACCACCTGCGTGGCGTGCTCGTACATGTGTCGATGTGAAATTGCGGATATTTGATTTCGTAGCTGACCGGCATGGCCTTGAGAAACAGGTGATTGCTGAGTGGAATTCGAGGCCGATCCTGTATGGTTCTTTGCGTAGTGGGACCACATGAGGGTTGAGAGCGGATCGGGTGTCAGACAATAAATCCGGCGTCGCGCCAGTTCGGCTTGCAATTGTTTTGAGAACCCGTCGGCATGTACGACCGATGAGTTGTGGCCCGAACCATGGTTTGCAGTCCCACGGATCATTAAGGTTGTTTGGATCAGCGCAATATACCTTCCGGTCGCGCAAAACGCTTTCGAGGTGCGCAGGATCGAAGGTTTGATAGTGATAGAGTCGCGCGCTCCACACGTCACGGACGCTCCCGTACTGCGATGGCATAACCATAATGGTATCGATAGGAAGAGGTAATCTAGACTTGTGAGCACAACAGCGGACCGACCCGGTACCAGGCCAAAGATCGACGCAGAAACCCGCCGGATAATCGAGCAGCGGTTAGCCACCGCTGACAGCGAGCCACGGCAGGATGCGCGGCAAGCTATTGAAGAAATCCGCCGCAAACTTAAACAACCAGTTTCCCGGTGAACCGCGTCGAAATCAATCGGTCGGCCAAGGCCGATATCCTTCGTGTAGCCTCCTACTACGAGAGCGCGAAAGAAGGGCTTGGAGACAAGTTCTTGGATCGTGTTCAGGAATTAATTGATCGAATCGCACTGAACCCAGGAGGCTATGCAAAGGTGATTGGTGAAGCCCGTAAAGCCGAACTGCGGCAGTTCCCATATTCGCTCTGGTTCAAAGTCGAAGCTCATGTTCTGGTCATTGGCTGTTTACACCACCGTCGGGATAAAGTTCTAGCCCGTGAACGCGCGTTCGGTATCTTCCCGATGCCTGATCCTAAATAAAAGACGGACGGCTACTACAAGGATTGCGACCGAAAACACGCCCGATCCTGCGATGCATGCCGAACGATTCCAGACGACAAGCCGACTTAGCGGGACGAGTACGTTTAACCTTCGGCCAAATAGTAGTTGTTTGCAAGAGAATTCGTGCCATCCAATGACGTTAAGTGGCGGGAAGCGGCCGCCGCCCATTGACGTTTTAGTCGGTCGTCACCGTAATCGGAGAAGCGTGGCTGAGGTTTCCCGAGGTAGCCGTGATCACCACGTTAGCGGTCACCAGTCCATTACTCGACGCACTACCACTGCCGCACGCCGTCAAAGTCAGCCCTGCGAACAGCAGCAGCATCACGACAAACGCCATACGGAAGCGTATCGCTCTCGGCCGCATTCCCGCAAGAACCAGCGAGATCGAACCAATGAAATACAATCCCCAAAGCCTCAGTGAATTCCAAAAGAAGGGGGAACATGCCTTCGCTGCACGTGAAATAGTGAAAGCCGCCGTGCCAGATCCGGTAACCGACGTCGACCCCGAACACGACACGTCTGAAAGCGCCTTCGGAACACTGCACGTCAAGAGCACCACTCCGCTGAAATGGTTCTCGGCATCGATGGTGACGTTAGCCGAGCCGGTCGCGCCCGCGGCAAGAGTCACGCTGGCGGGCGCGGCATTCAAGGAAAAATCGGCGCCCCATTCCTCGAGCAAGTTATATGCGTCCACCGATCCAAGGCCGGTAACAAGGTCATATCCCGGCCCTGCCGAATAACCAATCGTGCCGGCAGCAGGGCAATTCGTACTGGACGCCCTGCAAGGGACATTGTTGTTCCCAATCGTCACATCATGAAACGCATCGGGCGAAAACGAGGCTAGCGTATACAGCTCAGGATTCACGTTCCCCACACGTGCGCCCTCCTTCTGATTCAGCAGCGCAACCAGCCCGGCCANNTTCCAAAATAACGTCCCCGAGCACTCTCCCAAAAGGCAGCCGCCATAGCTGTCATGCTGCGGAGCTGCTGTGAACGAAACGTCAGGCAAGTCCCTTGCCTTATCGTTGGGAACGTTCACGCCTTTTTGCCAGTCGGGTTTGCTAAACAAGATGCTCTTTCCACCACCCGAAGCTTCCAACA
>PMQB01000028.1 GCA_003169195.1 Bryobacterales bacterium | reverse complement strand
TCGGCTGCGGAAGCGGCAGCGGCGAGGTTGATGGCAAGCGTGGATTTACCAGCTCCACCTTTTTTGCTGGCCACGGTGATGATTTTGCTCATGGAAGTTCCTGAGTAGAGGCATCCAAATGTCTACGCCTCGATCAGTAGAAGAGCAAGCTTTCTCGCGTTCTCTACGTGTCGATTCGTCGCGGTGTCTAGTATGCCGAGAAGTAGACGATGATGGATTTTAGATGTGCATACAGGTGGCTCCATCTTCTTGTATACGCTTGGACTTGTCTACTTCCGTAATGTTGGAGCATTCTACTTGTCGAAACTTGCGTGACAAAAGGGTGAAATTGAAGTAGGCTAGAGGCCGCGCGATAATACAGATGAGGCCGCTATCATGACCATCCAGATCACCCGACCCGAAGTCGAAGCTCTCATTACGCGAAGGCTCAAAACCGGATCGTATCGGGACGCTGAAGACGTGGTTCTTCAGGCGCTCATCTCTTCGGAGTTTGAAACGGAAAGGACAAGTGATGACCGCACACAAGCGATTGAACGTCTCATGACGTTCGGGAAACGGCACGGATTATCGCTCGGCGGTATGACAGTCAAAGAATTGCGCGATGAGGCGCGTCCTTGATTGTTGTCGATGCTTCCATAACTTTGTCTTGGTGCTTCCCTGACGAACAGTCGCCGCTATCACTCGAGGTACTTGAACGATTGAAAACCGGAGAGGTCGCAATCGTTCCGGCGTTCTGGTCCTTTGAAGTTCTTAATTCATTGCTGATCGGCGAAAAACGCGGAAGGATTTCTCAGGCGCAAACACAGTCCTTTCTCGATGATCTGAAAGCACTGGGCCCGGCATTTGACTACGCGACGGCGGAGCAAGTATACGGACCGATACAGAAACTTTGCCGTGACCACAAGTTGACGCCTTATGATGCTCTCTATATCGATTTGGCAATGCGTAAGAAATGCGCATTAGCAACGCTCGATGAACTTCAATTGACGGCGGCCAAAGCCCTAAAAATTGAATACCTGTAAAAAATAATTTCAGGAGAGCAGGGGCCAGACAAACCCGTGGCGTACCCGGCTGAGCCAAAACGCGCCGCAGTCCTTCTTATCTTAAGCACTTCTCTGGACGGCAAATTCAACGGTTGTTTTGATTTCAAGTGAAAATGGTGCGGGCAACACGTCGCGCCGCTTCCGGTTGAATCGCTTATATCCCACGCACTAGGTCCTCAATCTTTACCTTCAGCGTATCGGCGATGATCTTGAGCGTCTGAATTGTGACATTCGATTCCCCGCGCTCGACTTCCCCTACATGTGCCCTGTTTAGGCCCGACAGGTCGCCGAAAACATCCTGCGTCCAGCCACGGTCCTTGCGGTATTTTCGGATTCGATTGCCCACAATTCGCTGAACATCTTGCACTCACTCTTAGAATGAAGTTATCCTGGTTAAAACCATACAGGTTATAACCTGTATTGTGTGACAAGCGAAGAAGCTATCTAGCCTCCGCGAACCGGGATTCGCGCTTTTCGGCGACATCCCTGCCGACAACCTAAATGAATTTAAGTCTCATAAGATCAAGGAGATACAGCAAGTGCTGTGTTTAAGAAAAATGTTCAGAATCATCATCGTGCCCATTTTCCTGTTGACGACCACATCAACAGCACATCAACATTTGGTCCCTGTCCTTCTCGGCGAAACTGTCTCCGCTGAGCAGGCGAGGGCAGAACGGAGGGGAGCTATAGACGTCCATTGCACGGGCGTAAAAGTTGATGGTGCTCCTTCAACCTATAATGTCGATTCTCTTGGCGGAATGTTGAAGGTGAGTGACTCGAAGACCATTGCCCTGATCGGGATGGATATGGTCGATGGCAAGACTGCTCGCGTCGCTGGCGTTAACGTGCCGGGATCTGAGAAATTTGTGCAAGCAGCTGGGCAGGCGTGCTTGGATCAAAATGGTGCGGCCGCTGCGTCTTCTCCCGCTCCTGCGCTAGTTGCCGTGCCCATTGCCGCACACGAGGCAACTTCCGCATCGACGATGCCACAAGTTACGTTCAACGCAACAGGTGATGAAGCAACCGTGTCGGGCGGATCGTTGCGCTGGCCGGTAAAGCTTAGAGTCGACTATAGGGCTGAGAAAAAAGGCCAACCGATTCCGTCGGGGCTGAGGTTTGAAGTTGATGAAGACCGCGGCTCTCAGTTACCAGTAAAGATTACGAATGTGACGTTCAATGGCGGTCTTGAACCTGCGTCGGCTGGCGCGCATGTCGGCAGTTTCATAACGGGTGGGTTACGGGCCACGGCGAACAGATTCAATACACATGCTGACGCTGTTGTCGGCGTATGCAAAAATCCAGACGATTGTTTTACGCAAGTGGAAGAAGTCGGGAGCAGCAAAACAACTCGCACAGTTGGTGGACATGAACAGGGCGAATTTGTCACCGCAACGGGGAGGGACCCTATAGCTTTCCAAGAGGCGAAGACAATCAACGATATCAGCTACGCTTTGGCTGCCATACGGCAGGCCGAACAATTGGCACATGCCTCCGTGCTTCAGTCTGCGATGGCAACGCCCCGTTTTGAACGGGAAGTTAGAGCGATAGAAAAAATCCGCACTGCTGCGGGCTTTAAGGCCCAACCATAAGTTCACTAAACAACCTGCTAAAAAAGCCGGTTTGCCTTATACACTTAGTGTTTTGTACGACCCACAAAACATTGGGGTTTCCTTTGTCCTTTGCTGGGGCGGTTTCCGACCCGTGGCGAAGCTATTCTTAACGTTAGGCAACGCAACGGTATCCTGATCTACCCATTTCGGTGAAAGACTCGAAGACTGAAAGAGGCCGGATGTTGTTAGCCTTGAAGTTTTTCACCGGATAACCCACCACCAGGAAAAGCAAGCTAAGAGTTTGGAAAGAGAGCAGGGGCTAGACAAACCCGTGGCGTACCCGGCAGCACCAAAACGCGCCGAGGTCTTCTTTTTCCTACTGCCCTATGTCCGATTGAGTTGAGAAGGGGCAGGAGGGAAGGAAAATGATTTGGCTTCAATGGCAACATAGGCAAGAGATTTATATGAGGTGGGTATTC
>PMQB01000087.1 GCA_003169195.1 Bryobacterales bacterium | reverse complement strand
GGTGGTGTGGTTTCGAAAATCGGCGGACCAGATTGACCAGCAGGGCGCGACAATCAGTTTTTAGTTCTAGAGGCGGTGTGGCGGAGAGTTAGAACCAAAGAGGGTGCGGCAATTTACCGCACCCCCTTTTCTCGCTCGGTGGATTAGGATCACTTAAAGGCCGAGAAGAATAAGAAAAGGAGATCAATGAAACATTTTCTACTAATAGCTACTTGCTTCGCAGTTTTGGCGGTAACCGTGGTTGCGCAAGATGACGCTGAATACCAGAGCTGGATGAAAGCGGCGGCGGCCACGTCGGGCAGCTTGCGGAAGAACTTGGAAGCCAAGAATAGCGACGGCGCAGCCGCCGACGCGAAAAAACTAGAGGAGATTTTCGGGCACGTGCATGACTATTGGAGTGCTAAGCACGCCGACGATGCCATGAAGTTTGCGATGGCAGCGAGTACCGGCTTTGGTCAAGTTGCAGAGCAGGCGGCATCGGGAAAGCTCGATGATGCTTCGGCAACGCTGAAGACGACGACGTCCACAAACTGTGGTGGATGCCATGCTGCGCACCGGGAAAAAGCAGCGGACGGTTCCTGGAAGATTAAGTAACGCAGGATGTGCCGTACTTCGAGAGAACCGGCAGTGGGGCACCTACGGCACACTTCATGAAGACTCTCATTTTAATGAACATCGAGCCGAGNNACGAAGCACCCAAACTGACCGCCGGTCCTCTCCTGCCACCTTCTGATACTATGCGCGCCCATGTCTGGCCTCCCTCGAGCCAACCCACAACTGCGCCTTTGGCATCCGGAAGAAGCGCTATAGTTACCTGTCCTTCTGCTTTGCCGGCGTCGATGCGCAGTGGCGATCCAAATGTATCGCCCGCATCTTTCGAGAAAGCGACCTGTACCTTGGGATCGTCGCCAGAGCGCGTCCACCAAGCGACCGCAACAGCGTTGTCCTTTGCTGAGACCGAGGGTCCGTTATCGGGACATGCGTTAATCACCCAATTGTCGGGATGAACCAAGTGAGGCTTGGTCCACTTTCCGGTTTCGAGGCGCGTGATATAAATATCGCGAACCGTTGGCCTATCTTCATGGACCTCGGAGGGCTGAGTGCCTGGCGGTTCCTGACGCCCCCGGTAGACAACCACGGGTCCACGAGCGCTTACGGCAGCGCTCGTGGGACAACACTCACAGGTTATGGGATCGATGAATGACTCTTTGGTCAGTCCGCCTTGGAGGTCCAAATGAGCGTAACGAAGGCCAACGGACCCCATGTCGCTTTCTTGCATTTTCGCGCGACGAACCATAGCGCGTTGTTGCGCATCGAGCCACACCAAGCCAAGTCCGTCCGGCGATGCGAACCATGCCAAGAAACTGTGTTGTCCAGACAAAGCATCTTTGTAGGGCTGTTTAGGCACGCTCCAAGATCTTCCTTCGTCTTCCGAAACGGCTGTCTGGATGGCGGTAGCGTAGCGGTCGCCTTCACTTGGATCTTTGAGTTCCCAGTAGGCGAGTAATGCGCCACTTGGCAGTTCTGCGACTCCCGGAAGATCCGCGGTAAACATGCTGAGATTTGGCCCGCTGGCAATGGTTCTGTTCTCTGACCAGTTGTTTCCGTTGCGAATAGCCAGCGAAAATCGATAACCGCCACCAGCTAGACGCTCTTGCCAACTGAGTGCGATCTTGCCGTTCGAAAGCTGAGTAAGTTGTGGAACGAGACTCATCTTGGGAGCGGGCGAGTTCATCGGACGTAAAGAGATGGCGGATTGGGTGGACTTGGCGCACCCGGCCAAAATCGTAGTCAAACACAAGAAGTAAACAAACGGGGTTGTCTTCATCGTGATTATCAACGTTTCGGAGGATATTTGGACAGCTTCCGCTGCAACGATCTGCGATGAATACCCAGCAGGCGGGCGGCTTGAGAGATGTTGCCGTCGCAATCTGCAATGACGCGCTGCATATGCTCCCACTCGACTCTGGCGAGCGTCGGAACGGTTTCCGGGGCCTCCGGAGTGTCGCTCACGGCTGAGCGCAGCGTCTCATAGACAGCCAGGATTTGATCGGCGTCGGCAGGTTTACTCAGATAGTGATCGGCACCTTTTTTCATGGCGGAGATCGCGGTGGGGATGCTGCCATAGCCTGTGAGAACAATGATGGTCATCGACGAATCGACGGCGCGCAACTCGTGCACCACATCGATTCCGCCTTTGCCTGGCATGCGAAGGTCCACCAGGACAAGATCGGGACTGCGGTCGCGAACGAACTTGAGAGCGTAGTCACCGTCGGGCGCGGCTTCGGCTTCCCATTTCCGCTCGCAAAACGCGCGGCACAGACGACTCCGAAAAATCTCGTCGTCGTCTACAACAAGCGCCAGCGGAAGGTCTTCAGTTTGAGCCACTCACCTTCTCCGGTAACTGCAAAGGCAATTGCAGAGTGGCGGTGGTGCCTTCGCCCAGTCTTGAATCAAACACCACGCGGCCGCCCAGGCGCTCGGCAAATGTACTCACCAAGAAGGTGCCCAGCCCCATGCCTTTGCCGGGATCTTTGGTTGTAAAAAACGGTTCAGCAATGCGACGCAAAACGTGAGCGGGCATTCCCTCCCCTTGATCTTGTACCGTAATGCGCAATTCAGAGGCAGCCTCCGCGGCCTCAATGAAAATGGGCCTTTGGTCGAGATTGGCATCTAACGCGTTCTGGATGAGAGCTACCAGCGATTGAGCGGTCGCTTTTCTAGGGAGAACCGCGCTCAATGTTTCATCGGCAACATTGATTCTCAGCAGCTTTCGACTGGCCTCCGGAAATTGGTCCATCACTTGAGCCAGCAGATCATGCAATCGGATGTTCGCGGGAGTCTCGCCTAGAGGTTCGGCACTATGAACGCTCATCTGTTCCAAAATGCGGCAGCAGCGATCCACCTCTGAACGGATGAGTTTTGCGTCTTCGAGGATGGCCTGATTGCTGCTGTAGGTGGCGGCATAACGTTCGAGCTCGCGGGCGACAACCGCGATCGTGGCCAAAGGTGTACCTAATTCGTGAGCAGCGCCGGCGGCCAGCGTCACGAGCGATGCAAGACGCTCATTCTTGGCGACTTGATCCCGCAGGTCAAGAACTTCCTGTTCGCGGGTTCGCAGCGAGTCGGCGATCTTTCCTGTAAAGAAGGTGATGAGGGTGACCGCAACAACGAAGGCAATCCACATGCCAACGAGGTGGGGGGACAGACCTTGTTCGACGTGATGCATTTGGAAAGCGGCCGACGGGATATAGAAAAAGAAAAGCAGGCCGAAACAAACGGTGGACAGGACACCCAGGCCGCGCGTCCAAACTTTGCGCAGCACGACTGCCGAGAGCGTAATCTGTACCAGATACAAGAGGCTGAACGGATTCATGGTTCCGCCGGTGAGG
>PMQB01000017.1 GCA_003169195.1 Bryobacterales bacterium | reverse complement strand
AAGCGGAAGGACGATCCAGACTATTCGCAGACGCTGCTCGCTTTTGCACAGGAGAATCGAATTGTGTACATGCGAGACTTGACGCCGGAACTTTGCAACGATGCAACGGGCAAGTGGAAGTTGAACGGGCGTGCTCACGAAGTGCAGCATGAAAGGTTCAAACAATTTTTCAAAGCCCTCTTCGATTTGGGTGTCATCCCAACGAACCCCGCGAAGGACTTGAAGAGGCCGAACGTCACGAAAGAGCCGGTAGTTGCTTTTGATCGCTCCCAAAGAACGAATCTGCTCCTTGCTGTGAAGGACGACCCACGGCTACTGGCAGCTAATCGGGTCTTTTCTTGCACCGGAATAGCGCCGGTCGATCTGGTCCACTTGGGGCCGCACAAACTTAAAGACCGTGGAGACCGCTGTTACCTTGCCTATCGGCGGGTGAAGACCGGCAAGAAAGTTTTCATAAAGCTACCTAAGCCTGTGGCTGTTTTGCTGCGGGAACTGCCCACGTACCCATGCGGTTTGTGGTTCTGGAACAAAGAGAGTGAAAAAGCCAAACACGAAACCGCTACCGGCAATTTGCGCCGAAAGATGCGGGCTTATTTTCTTGCCGCTAAAGTCTGGCTCAAAGATGAAGACGGGCAGGTCGTGTACGGCAAAGACGGAGAGCCAGAGCTAGGTTTTCTTTATCAGTGGCGGCACACTTTTGTCCATCGACACTTGATGAAGGGAACACCAATCGACCGGATCGCACGTTTGATCGGAGACAAACCAGAGACGGTCATGGAAAACTATTCGCACTTTATCGAAGAACGCCAAGCAGGTCTTGATGAGAATCAAGACGCTACGTTTGACGAGGCGGAGTTCGAGTAGTCAATGCTGCTTGATTGATCCTCCTGTTTGATTCCTTGGCCGACTTCTTAGCCGACTTGACTGTGCGCTGGATCTCTCTCCAGAGAATTGACGGCGGGATCAGGAGTGATTCATACGCCCGTTTGAGCCGACCGCCGTCATAACGCTTTGGACTGGGTATGATGCGGACGCCAGGGATTTCCCGGAAGTACCTGCGTGTGGCTTCCGGTGATTGCCCCCAGTAAGGAGCCGCTTCTTCTGCCGACAGCGGTACCTCTTTGATGACGCCGTTTACGCTCGTGATTTGTGTCCCCAACATTTTTGCCTTCAGGGCCGCGCACCGGTCGTCTAAAGTTCGAGGTGGTTGCTCCCTTTGCTTCGTAGCGGTCGCCGGTCGATCCTCCACCACCACCCCACTAAACTCCTGCCGCGCACTCTCATAGCCAAGCGCGTAATTATTCAGCCGGTCCAGCATGCCGACGATGAAATGATAACGGTCCTGCTGAGTGGCAAGAGGTACGTGCTGTGATCTCATGGCAAATTAGTGCCCGCCGCGCCGTTCAAATCTCTCAGAAAAATCTCTCAATAGAATGTTCCGTATTGGAACGAACTTGCACATTTCCCAGGTTTTCCACAGAGATTACTCTGGAGAGTATTCCTATCCGCCACACACTTCCCCTTCGAGAACGGAGACCCCCGCCGTCGAGCGTGAATTTCGATCCGTTTGGAGTTCAAATGTTTATGCGTCTAAACAACCAACAGCCCGACCCTCCCCTACCCAAGGGCACGCTCTGGCCCACTCTTTGTCGCGATCCTCAATGTCGCGAACAGCTCAAAGCCGCCGAAGTGATCTTAGGTGTTTACCCGGATGGCTGTCAAACGATCTTCTTTGGAGAGCAGATTCTCCGTCAGATCGTCAAGCAAAACGCAGGCCTGCAACTAAACGTAGCGAAGGTACCAATACGCCCCGAAACTGACGATATAGATGTACTTTGCGCATTTTGTAAGAGCCAGAAAGGGAGTTGCGACTATCGCGGAAGCGATTATTGCGGCCCGATTCAGTAAACGTACATAGCGTGACCACGTTCGTCACGCTTTTCTCACCCGCTCGAATCCACCCCTGACTTCATTTGACTGGCCGATCATTTGTCAAAGGGGGAGACTGACTCCTCGGCCAGGGACTGCTTGAGAAAACGGTAGCGACTGTAACTCCGGCCTCAAGTTGCCCTTTCCCTCACAACATCCATTGCGTTCTTATCGTTCCTGAGCCCCACTAACTTCGCATGCCGCAAATGGTTATCGTTTGTCCACTCAGCGAATTCCACCTGTGCCACCACTTCAGGTTTCAGCCACTTGCATTCCGCCATCTTTGTCGTCGTCAACCCCACTCCCCAACGTCCGCTCTTCGCTTCCGGCAGATTGGCGATTGGACACTCCTTGATCTCTAGTCCGCGTAATCGCTTGAACAGTTCGGCTCGCAGCCCAGGTGTAAATCCATTCCGGCAACGTGCCACATAGATCAGCCGCTTGCCCTCGTAGTACCCGAAGATCAATGCGTCAAAGTTCTTCGCGCTCGCCGTGTACCCGCCGATCACGAATTCCTGCCCNNGAATGGAGCTGATCAGATCCGGCAAGCTCGCTTCCAGTTGAGGCGAGAACCGGATCGGCTCACTCAGTTTGGAAAGCACCTTCGATTTGAGCAGTTCACGGCGCTCGGTCAACGGCAGCGAGCGCACGTCGCGGCCAGCCAGCACCAGCAGATCAAACACATAGAGGTAGATTGGTTGAGCGGACGAAGCGAAGTTCTGTAGGGAGTTGAAAGATGGCCGTCCAGTCTCATCCATGGCCACGACTTCGCCATCGATTACGGTTTCGTCGGGCAGTTTCTGAAGTGCGTTGGCAATTGCCGCATACCGCGCCGTGAAGTCTTTGTTGTTTCTGGATCGGAGCTGTACCCTACCGCCGCTTTTAAATGCAATCGCGCGATAGCCATCGAGTTTGATTTCGTATAGCCAGCTTTCGCCGCCCGGCAGTGAGCTAGTGGCCAAGAGGAGCATCGGATCTATGAATGACGCTTTGGTTTTGGTCGGCAAGTTTCATTTTCCGCTGTTCGGTTGATCTGGTTCTGTGATGACTGGTGCAACGTGTTCCGAACACAGCGGGGGCGAACAGCGGGTTGTACTCATCAGCTAGCTTGCTGTTCCCCACTGACCGGCTGGCAGAGGCAAGGCGGAAGAAGGGGCAGCCGGGAATGTTTCGCCTTCGCACCGAGCGTCGAGCACTTCCATCTGGCGCTCACGGGGGACGCCGGTATATACTCAGCGAGTCTGCCGACAACTTCGCCTTCATGAAACTCCCATTGATCGTAGCCCTGCTGCCCCTATCAGCGTTCGGAGGTGACTGGCTAGTTACACCTCCCAAAGAACGGACTGCGATCACACGATCAGCAGATGGCCGCGAGGTCACCATGACCAACGGGCTCATTCGCCGAGTCTGGAGACTTAATCCCGACGCAGCGACGGTTGCCTTTGACAACCTGATGACCGGTGCTTCACTTATCCGGGGAGTTAAGCCCGAGGCCGAATTTGAACTCGATGGCCAGCATTACGAAGCGGGTGGACTGACCGGTCAGGAGGAATGGGCATATCTCCGGCCTGAGTGGCTTAATGCAATGAAGCCAAGCCCCGGTTCCTTCCATTTTGTTCGAATGGAATCCGGCGCGACTCAAGATCGTTTCCCATGGAAGCGCGTCTCCTACTCCGGCAAACAGCCTTGGCCGCCGCCAGGAGCTTCACTCACCCTCCTCTTCGAAAACAGTCAGCTTCCCGGTGTACATGTCTCAGTTCATTACGAAATGTACGACGGGCTGCCGGTGATATCGAAGTGGCTCACGATGCGAAACGAATCTGGACGCGCCGTCAAGCTATCAAAGTTTGTGAGCGAAGTGCTCGCCGTGGTGGAGACCGAGTCTTTGGTGGAAGCCTCCGATCAGTGGCGGCAGGGCAACTTGCAGGTTGACAGTGACTACTCGTTCGTTGCCACTCACAGTCGCCCAGATCAAAATGAAATTGCGCATTGGGAGCCCGACCCGAACTATAAGACCCAGGTGAACTATAGGCTAAAGACGCCCGTCCTTCTCCGTTGCTATCCACCACTGGGGCCGGATGCGACAATCCTGCCGGGCGGACAATTCGAAACATTCAGGATCTTTGAACTGGTCCATGACAGCACCGACCGGGAACGGCGGGGATTGGCACAACGTCGCATGTATCGAGCACTCGCTCCATGGACACAAGAGAACCCAATACTCATGCACGTAAGGAGTGCGGAGCCCGAAGCGGTCAAGCTTGCGATTGACCAATGCGTTGATGTGGGCTTCGAAATGGTGATCATGACGTTNNAGCCGATCTTTGACCATTCTCCCTGTTTGGGCAGCAAATGGGGCGCTGACTACTTTCGAAAGGTGCGCCACTTTATAGAGGCGACCGGGCTTAGTGTTTTGGAGCACGACGGCTCGTATCCCGGAGATACTTGCGCCTCGACAACGCATCCTGACCATCAAGGACTTAACGATTCGCAGTGGACGCAGTGGAAGACAATCGCTGTCTTTTACGCGTGGTGCCGTTCGCGTGGTGTCTACCTGAACGTGCCTGATTGGTATTA
>PMQB01000433.1 GCA_003169195.1 Bryobacterales bacterium | reverse complement strand
AAGCAAATTGCCACCGCGCCTGCGCTTTTGGTTTCTGCGCCTGCGGTCGGGGTCTATGGAGTGGCGCCATCGCGCGATGGTGCTTATCTGTACTGGGCGTCGGTGGTGCCGCGCATTTATAACAGCCGCGGTGGGGCAGCTTCGGAGATTGTACGCAGAGACTTGCGAACGGGTCAGGAGGAATCGCTTACTGCACGAACTGAAGTGGCTTTTAAACCGCTGCCATCGCCGGATGGGAGGCTGTTTGTGTATGCCACTCACTATCGGGAGCAGACAGCGCTGAAGGTGCGAGATCTGGAGACGCAAGAAGACAAGTGGCTTAAGATACCGGTGCAGCGAGATGAGTTAGAGGCCCGTGCAACCCGCCATGTCTTGCCGGACTATGCTTTCACTCCAGATAGCAAGGCGCTGATCATCAGTTATGGCGGGAAGATTCACCGGTTGGAGTTAGCGAGTGGAAAAGGCTCCGTCATCCCGTTCACTGCCGATGTCGCGATGACAGTGGAAGACCGTCTCGACTTTCCTGTGCGCTTGGAAGAAGGGCCTGTTCGCGCGCGAATTGCCCAGCGGCCGTCTGTCTCGCCGGATCTTAGTCCAAGTAACAAACGCGATTGCCTCCCCATTCGGCGACCAAGCGGGCCTGGGCGGGGCCGAAGACAGTTACGTGGGGGTTGGGTGCTTCGTTGTTCCGTTTTGACTTGGAGACTGGCAGGACGGAGGAGACAAGTCTAGCGGTGGAACGGCCGCGCGCACGGCCCTTGGGCACGGTGTTGTTGCGGGGCGCGAACGTCATTACGATGCGCGGTGGCGAAGTGGTGAGGAATGCGGATGTAGTGATCAAGGACAACCGCATTGTGGCTGTAGGTGCGAGGAGCCAAGTGCGCGTGCCAGCGGGGGCTCGCGTGATGGATGTTGCCGGCGACACGATTATCCCAGGTCTGATTGATGTGCACGCGCACTTCGATATTCCCAGGGGCGTGGTTGATCCGGGAACTTGGGAGTTTGCCACGAATTTGGCCTATGGTGTGACTTCGGTGCGCGAGCCGCAATCGATGACGAACGATATTTTTGTTTACAGTGATTTGGTGGAGGCTGGTGATATGCCCGGCCCGCGCATCTTTTCCACGGGGCCCGGGTTGTTTGCGCAGCCGAACTTTCAGAGTTACCAAGATGTGCTCCAGGCTGTGACGCGCTATGCGCGTTATTACAAGACGAACTTGTTGAAGTCTTATGAGGTAGGAGATAGGCAAACGCGGCAGTGGGTGATTCGAGCGTGCCGCGAGTTACACATGATGCCCACTACCGAGGGCGGTGCGGACTTGCGATGAACCTGACTCACGCTCTGGATGGATTTAGCGGCAATGAACACGCCTTGCCGAGTGTGCCGTTGTCTAAGGATGTAGTGCAACTGTATGCGCAGAGTGGCATTACTTATACGCCAACTTTGATTGTGGCGTTTGGTGGGCCGTTCGCGATTTGGGATTTGCTCGCGCATGAGGATGTGGCGAATGACCCGAAGCTGCTGCATTTCATTCCCCTGTCCTATTTGTATCCGAAGGTGACGTCCCGCATGTTATGGTTTCCGCCAGAGACCTATATTTATCCGCAAATTGCAGCAGGTGCTGGGGCGATTCTCAAGGCCGGCGGTCATGTCGCGATGGGAGGCCATGGAGAGTTGCAGGGATTGCAGAGCCACTGGGAGACTTGGTCGCTCGCCAAGGGCATGTCTAATGTCGAAGCCTTGCGGGCGGCCACGTTAGGCGGCGCGGAGGCGATGGGTCTGAAGCAGGATTTAGGATCGATTGAAGTGGGAAAGATGGCGGATCTGATTGTGTTGACGAAAGATCCGCTCGCGAACATCCGCAATACGACGAGCATTCGCTATGTGATGAAGAACGGCGAACTATTTGAAGGCGACACGTTGCGGAAGGTGTGGCCGCTCAATTAACACGGGTGCAATGCAGACCGCGCACGCGGCCGTAATCAAGAGTAAAGCCGTTAGGCCCGAAGGTGGCTGCCATGCGTGGGGCGGCGAGATAGTAAAGAGCAACCACTTTCTTGGCAGTGACCATGGGGTTAGTGTTCGCCAGATTGCAGAGGGTGATCACCGAGAAGTGTTGCTCTGGAAGACGCACGAGCTCAGCGCGGAAGCCCACCCAGGCACCGCCGTGACTGATCATTTCCTGGCCACTCCAGGATTCGTGAAACAGGCCCATGCCGTAGTGCGTTTTCGTGCCATTGTTGAGGGTAGAGGGGGTTTGCATGCGCCTGAGAAGCGGTGCGAATTCGGAGTTCGCGTCATAGACGACGCGTCCCATTTGGCAAGATCTTCCACCGTGGTATAGATGCTTCCGTCGCCCACCATATCGAGGCCGAGTTTGAGGTTTAGATTCTGTTGGCGGGCGAGCAGGGTGACCACTTCGGGGTCGGTAAAGAAATCATCAGGGCCGTTGCCGGAGAGTTGGCTGAGTGCCAGATAGTCTCGGATGCCGCTGGTGTGCCTTAGTAGGTGATGAATGGTGACAGGCGTGCCGAATTCGGGAAGGTTTTGGATGTGAGTGGGAGATCGTAGTCGAGATTGGCGAACCCGTAGCCTTGCTGGTGAATGAAGTTTCCATCTTTGAGAACGCCGACGGCGCAGCCGGGAGAGCCGGGGTGATCGTAATCCGCGAAGAAGGCACGAATGGCTTGCGCATCTACCTGGGCAAAAGCGGGCAGGGAACAGAGCAGTAGAGCTGTTCGGAGGAGCATAGTTATACTTTTTAGGCATGAGACGGTGTTTCGCTTTCTTGTTTGCCGCGCTGACGGCCTATGCCGCACAGCTCAGTCCGACAGAAGCCGCGTTGGTGAAGACGATTGACGCAGAAGCGCCTCGCACGACGGCGTTGCTGGAAACATTGGTGAATATCAATAGCGGCACTGAAAATGCGGCTGGTGTGCGAGATGTGGCTCGGCACATGGAAGCGGAGTTAGCGCCGTTAGGTTTTACTGTACGCTGGGTGCCGATGGATGCCGTGAAGCGCGCCGGGCATCTGTTGGCGGAGCATAAGGGGACCAGAGGGAAACGCATTCTGATCAACGGGCATATGGATACGGTCTTCGGACCGGCGAGTCCGTTTCAGAAGTTTGTGAGGACGGGTGATCGCGCCGAGGGGCCCGGTACGGAGGACATGAAGGGTGGCTTGGCCGTGCTGGTGTCGTCGCTTCGTGCGTTGCAGGCTGCGGGCGTTTTGGACCCGATGCGGATTCGCATTGTGTTGACAGGTGACGAAGAAAATCCGGGTGAGCCCAATTCTATTTCGCGCAAAGATTTGGTGGATGCGGCGGCGGAGAGCGATGTGGCTTTGGAGTTTGAGCCTGGGATTAGGGTGCATGGGATCGACTATGCGAGTACCAGCAGGCGCGGGGTAGTGGATTGGAGTTTGCACACGCACGCGGTTAGCTTTCATTCCGCCAGATTGGCAGTGCGGAGTTGGGCGATGGGGCAGGGAAGGAGTTGATTCGGATTCTGAGCGAGTTTGCGACTGAGCTGCCGGAGAAGTATCTGACCTATAACGTAGGGTTCATGTTAGCGGGCGCAACCGCGACAGTGAACGACAAACAGAACGGTGGGACCGTCACCGGCAAGTTGAACATCGTGCCTGGCGAAGGATACGCGCTGGGAGATCTGCGCACGTTATCGGATGAGCAGGCCGAGCGGGCGGAAGCGAAGATGCGCGCGATTGTGGCGAAGCACTTGCCGAAGACAGAAGCGGAGATTACCTTTCGCGGGTTGATGCCGGCCATGTCACCCGAGCGCAATCGTGGCTTGTTGAAGATGCTCAATGGGGTGAATTTGGACTTGGGGTTATCGGCCATGGAGGAATTGGAATTGGACCCCATGAAAGCCGACGGGCAGTAAGATTGAATGACCGGACCTTCAAACTATGCAATTGCACCCTTCGGTGACCGAAGAAAAAATGCGCCGCTATGCGGCAGCGACCAAGATACTGCTAATGGACGTGGATGGTGTGCTTACGGATGGGCACCTCTATTTGGTTCCGGGGCCGAACGGCAAGCTGGTTGAGACAAAAGGCTTCGATTCACAGGATGGCATTGCGCTACGTTGGTTGAGTTGGTTCAACATTCGCACCGGGGTAATTAGCGGCCGCGAGTCTCCTGCCACGGCGGAACGGGCGAGCCAGGTTGGCATGACTTGGGTCTTCCAAGGGCACATCGAAAAGATTCCATTGTTCGAACAGGTTTGTGCAGAAGCGCAGGTTGATCCGCGTGAAGTGGCTTATGTGGGCGACGATTTGACAGACGTGGTGATCATGCGACGCGCAGGGTTATCGTTTGCGACGGCGAATGCGCGGCCGGAAGTGAAGAGATGCGCGTCGGCCGTGACGAGTGCGGCGGGCGGGGCGGGTGCGGTCCGTGAAGTGGTGGAGTTGATTTTGAAAGCGCAGGGGCATTGGGATGGCTTGCTCAAGAAGTATGAGGTCAACCTGTGAGCGAAGTGGCCGGCGATAAAGTGGGCGTGGTGCTATCCACGAAGGCGGCTCCGGGCGTGCTGCATCAACTGACCGGCGTAATCGCGCGGCATCAAGGTGATATTCGATCGGTCTCGATCATTGAAGACTTGCCAACGGATACGCGGATTTACTTTGAGTTGGATTTGCCGGGGACGGTGGATGCGCTGCTAACCGATCTGCGCGCGCTGGATGTGGTGCGCACGGTGACGCTGGTGCAATCGCTGCAGAAGATTGCCGGCAAGCGCATCATTATTATGGGCGGCGGGGCACAGGTGGGGCAGGTGGCTTTGGGGGCGATCTCGGAGGCCGACCGGCACAATATTCGCGGCGAACATATATCGGTCGATACCATTCCGCTGGTGGGAGAGCAGGCACTCGCTGCGGCAGTGCGGGCGTGCCGGCGATTGCCGCGAGTGCGGGCGCTGGTCCTGGCGGGGTCGCTCATGGGCGGCGATATTGAATTAGCGGTGCGCGAGGTTCGGGCTGAAGGGTTGTTGGTGATTAGCCTCAATATGGCAGGCAGTGTGCCGGAGGCTTCGGATCTGGTCGTGACTGATCCGGTGCAGGCAGGCGTGATGGCCGTGATGGCCGTGGCGGATACGGCGAAATTTACGGTGGATCGGCTAAACCGCAGGGTGTTTTAGAAAACAAAACCGGCGCTATTTCGCTTGAGCGCCGGTCGTTTTGATAGCTAAACTACATCGACCACTTAGCGTCGAAAGCGAATTCTCTGAGGAGGATCGCCTCTGTTCCAGCTTCGGGCGGAGAATAGAGACGCAAATAATGCGCACCGGCCTGGGTAATTCGGGGGAGAGAGACATCGATTATGTCGTGCCGAACGACAGAGGTGCCTTTCCAAACTATCGAACCTTTAGAATCAGCAAGTTCGATGGCGATAGCCCCGGGGGTAAGTCCGGCCGCATTCAGATGCACGTGAAGCGGTCGTCCTTCGGACACGATGGCCGTCTCGGTGCCGCGATACGCCGTAAGGTTGACGTCGCGCGGAATCGAAAGTAGAATTGCCGCAGCGGCCGCGACTGCACCAGCAGCGGCGAAGGACAATTTGGGGATGGTAAACCAGCTTTTCCAGCGGCTGAAAGATTGAGCAGACCTTTTCAAGATCCTTTGTTCTTCCATCTTTTGGAGCGCTAAGCGAGCCGCGGCGATCTGGGTTTCAAGCGTTTCGAGTTGGTCGACGCAATACCCGCATGCAAGTACGTGCGATTCGAGGTCTTCGAGCTCTTCTTCGGGGGACATATTAAGAAGGAAGCGTTCTAATGCTTCTTCACTCGGATGGTCGCGATATGGTTCATTCATATTTTGGTGCGGATTTGAATCCGCTTTCTCCATATCAGAAAAGTGTTGGTTACCCTGCTTGTGCTCTCACTAAAACTGAGAAAATTCCGCTAGCGGCAAGCTTTTTCTTACCGATTTCTCCGAATTTAGCCTTAGCCCGGGATTTTAATAGCCGAAACTGGGTTTCGGTGAGGTCCATCTCCCGACAGATCTGCTCTTGGGGCTGCTCTTTAAGGTAGAAGCGAACCAGGATTTCGCGATCTCGGTCGGACAAAGCGGACAGGGCGCTTTCCATGAGTTCGGCTTTTTGGCGAACCATGGCTTCCTGTTCGGGATTCTGCTTGCGGTCGGCGACGGTAATGCCCGTTTCGAGGTCGGCCTGTTCGCGCCGGTTGTGAACGGCTTGTTCGATGTATGCCGCCACTTGCCGACGAACGACGGTGCGAACGAAGCCCATGAGGCGTTCGGGTTCGCGTAAATCGCCGCGTCGAATGGCGTTCACCACGATCAAGAACGTATCGTGCACCTTATCTTCCAATTCCTGGGGCCCCAATTGGCGGCACAGGTAGTAACGAATGCCGCGGCTGAAGAGCTTGTAGAGTTGCTCCATGCCGGTCTCTTCGCCGGCTTTAATCTGAGAAACCAGAATTCCCCATTCCACTGGAGAGTATCCGGGTCTTGAGGTCTTGCTGACCTCCTGAGCTTGTTGTTGTTGCGGCTGACTGCCGTCCTGAACAGGCGCTGGACACAGTTTGCTTTGGGTTGCGACCATGAATCTCCGACTACTCCTTGGCAATTATTGAATAAGCCGCCCAATAAGAGGGCGAGCTGGTATAGCCCTGGGAATGTTGCAACTCGACCTGGGTTTGAGCAAGGGCGAGCGCGGCCCGTTGGCTCAAAGTGCCGGACGTTGCGGCATGCAAATGGCTGTAAAACAATGAGAAAAATCGACCTGAATCATCGGGTGTGGGCCAGGAACTGGCGATGACCGCCTCGGCACCCGCCAGGAGCCAAGCTCGGCTTAGTCCCAGCAAACCGGCGCTGGGGACGGCTTGCCCTTGATTGGAAGAACACCCACTCAGGACGACTAAAGTACCGGGCAAGCGAAACGTTGCTATGGCCTCCGGTGTGAGCAGTTCCGGCACGCCGTTTTTGAGGCTGAGCGCCAGTGCTGCTTCTTGGGGACGATCTGGCGGACTGACGACGTGGACTGCGAAATGAAGCAATTCGGGTGGCGTGGCGAGAGCGGTTCTTAGGGATTCGACCGAGGCTTGGGCGCCGTCTAGAATCTGCTGGTTCTGAAGGCCACTCTGTTGGGCCGAAATGCGAACTTCCTGACGGCTACCGGCCAAGCGCGCTAAAGTCACTGAGCTGGCTTCGACCGGGCTTGCATCCCAACCATGTTTATGGTTCAGGCGGCTGTCGGCTTCGTTATATACAGGATCGGCCACTCCTACGAATCTCGCGCTGAGCGGTTTGGTTTTGGCAGACAGCAGGAGAAGTTCGCTTGGCAAAAAGCGCAAGCTGTGTTTTTCGATGAGCAATGGGTTGCCGCCCGGCGCGATGAAGGGTGAGGGAAGCGCAGCGAACGGGATGCCGCTGAGTAAGCTACCGTCAGCCACGATGAGCCATTCGGGCTTTTTGGTAAGACGTTCCGGCAAGCCACCGAACAGCGCGCGGCTGAGGGAAGAAGCTGCCTCATTGGTACCACTGTCGGTGCGTACTGCTTTGGTTAGCTGTGCGGCCTTGTATTCGAGTTGCTGCCGGCCGTCTAATTGGAAAAGATTCACTTGGTCTCCGGTGATCGCCCACAAATACGACTTGGATTCTCCCAGGGAGAAGCTGAGCAGAAGTTGCTCATGCCCTAACCTTGTCTGAATATCTCTAAGTGAATTCCTGCGTAAATTCTTCTCGGAAGAAAAGTAATTCTTCCCGATTTGAACCGCGAATTTATTTTCGAATTCGCTGATCTCAGTGCGAAGCCGCACAAGTTCGAATTGATCGGCTTTGGTATTGCGCCCGAGAGTGACACGCGCTTGCGCCGCTTGCAAGGCGGAGAGCTTTTCGTAGTAGCTGTCTGGCAGCTTCGAATCGCTGGCAAGCGCGCGTGTTAGTTGTTCGCGCAGGCTAGCGGCGCGGTTTGCGGCAATGACCTCTAACGCCTCAGTGCGTAAGGCAGCGTTATTTGTATCAAGAGAGATTTGCCCGGCGAGTTGCGCAAAGTCACGATAAACCTCATCGAGCAGTGCAACCGTTTGTGTGCTGGTTATGTCGCCAGGCAAGGCGCCTTGACGCCACGTCTCTGCGGCTTGCACGGCGCGGCGAAATTCCACAAGCGCCTTTTGTTTCTCTCCAGAGCGCAGTAAGATCTGCGCACGGATATGAATGGGGTAATACTGTGGAGACGATTTAAATGTGGCACTGTTGGCGGAGAAAGCTTCGTCAACTAACTTGAGGGCGACACTGTAATTCGGGGAAGGGCGTTTGATTTCAAGTTCGGCTAGATGCTCCCTGCTGAGGGCGAGAGTATTGTCATCGTGCAGAATCTGCCGCAGTGTGAAGCCACGATTGAGAGATTGCTCGGCGGGAACTAGCTGTTGGTTCCGCAAGAGAGCAACGCCGCGATCGTCCCAAAGACCAGCTTCGACTGATTTGTCACCCATCTGCTGAGCCAAAGAAATGGCTTGATCGAAGAACCCGGCGCTTTCGTTGGACTTGCCCTGTGTGGAACAAAGGACAGCTTCAAGGTGGAGGGCGCGCACTAAGAAATTGCGGGTACGCAGTTCATTCGGTGGAGCGAGTTTCAATAGATCAATGGCGCGGTGGCCTTCCACTTCGGCAGTGCGCGAATCACCGAGCAGCATATAGATGCTGGCGATGGTGCCGCTTGCTCCTCCTGCGAGTTGGTAGTTGCCTGCCTTACGAGCCATATCCACCGCTTCCTTCGCCGCGGCCATGGCACTTTGATACTGGTACGAAAGTAGGTAGGCTGAGGCGATGAACATCAAACTGCTGATGGTTGCCTCGGTGTTATTGCTTTGGCGTGCCAGCGTCAGAGCGCGCTGATACTCAAGAAGCGCTTCGGCGAACTTGCCGGCTTTACGCAGCTCGGCACCTGTCGCGAACGCAGTTTTAATCGGATCAACTGAAGATGAGTCCCGTTGAGTTTGGTTGGCCGCAAGCAAACCAGAATGCAAAAAACTAAGCACACTCAACGCGGAAATTACCGCATACAGCCACTCTACGAGTGCCTGGACGGCTCGCCTCGGGGGTGGCAGAGTTATGTCCTTAACTGAAGCTCTCGGAAAACATTACTCTACCACCATTCGGGATATATCGCCAGGATAATTTAAAAATAGTTGGCGATCTAATCGCGCACGATTAGAATCCGAAAATCGCGCGAATGATCGCAAAAAATGGGTCGAACGTGATTGGTGTGACCATTTGTTTTTCTCCCTTCCGGTCACAACTTTTGCGTGCGCGGCGACGCAACGAGAGAAAAGATCCGCAAAAATTTTTCCAAATGACTGAAAAGAAGGGAGAAAAGAAATTTGCTACTTTTGTGACTGATAAATCGATTTTGCGAAATGGGGAAATGCGGCAGGAAAGCAGGGCCGTCTGAGACGCCGGTTACGCTTTTAATTTGCCGCGAATATGGCGAGCGAGTTTCTCGATTTCTTCGGTTTTTCGGAGTGATGATATAGCAACGACATATTCGCCCGAATGCTTTAATTCGTCGCGCAGATCTTCCGCCACTTGAATCAAGGCCTCTACTTCTTTGAGTGCCTCTTCGTGTGACTGCTTCGAAATAGCATCTTTCTGAGATTTGCCGTTGGGCAGGCGTCGGTCGTCGGCGGCATCAGGATCTGGCAAAGTGCGGCGAGTATCGGGTTCCTGCTGCTGGGCGTTTTGCGAAACCGCGGGGCCGACGAGAGCGAGAAGAGCCGTACGACGAGTGAGTGCCATTCTGGTTGCTATGATAAGCCACTTATGAAGCTTGTACAAAAGCGTGGGAGCGTGTCTGGGTGGAAGTAACGGTGGGAATCGTTGGGCTGGGGAATGTCGGTTCGGGCGCCCTGCAAATTTTGACCGAGAATGCTAGCGGCATTCAAGAGAAGTTGGGTTTTCCGCTTCGCGTAAAGGCGGTATGCAGCCGGAATGTGCAGCAGAAGAAGCTGCCTGCGTCGCTACAGGGCGTTGCAAAGACCAATGATTGGCGGGAGGTGGTATCTGATCCCGAGATTGACATCGTTGCGGAATTAATTGGCGGGACAGCCACTGCGGGCCAGGTGATTGAAGAAGCGTTGAAGCAGCGCAAATCTGTGGTGACCGCAAACAAAGAGTTGATGGCGTTGCGCGGTGCGGAACTTTGGAGCAAGGCCAGCAAGAATGGCGTAAACCTGGCGATGGAGGCGAGTGTGGCCGGTGGGATTCCGATTCACACGATCCTGCGCGAAGGAATTGCGGGTGACCGGGTGGTGGAGTTATACGGCATTCTGAACGGGACCAGTAACTTCATCCTGACGGAGATTGAGAAGAGTAACGCGAAATTTGAATCCGTATTGGCGGAAGCGCAGCAATTAGGATACGCGGAAGCGGACCCATCGGCCGATGTGGACGGTTTGGATGCGCGGTCGAAGCTGGCGATCTTGGCGGCGCTGGCGTTCGGTGAGAAACTCACACCGGCCGACATCTATACGGAAGGTATTCGGCGGATTCTGCCGATCGATTTCGAATATGCGCATCAACTGAAGCACACGATTCGTTTGGTGTGCCTGGCGCGGCAGAGTGAGAATGGGCTGCTGCTTTCGGTGCGTCCCACGCTGGTGCCGCAAACTGCCATCCTTTCGCAAGTCCAGGGCGCGTATAACGCGATTTGGATTCGGGGCAAATATGGTGAAGACACGTTCTACTATGGCCGCGGCGCCGGACCAAAACCAACGGGCGTGGCGGTGGTAAGCGATTTGATGCGGGTAGCGCGTGAGATTCGCTATGGCAGTCCAGAACGAGTGAGCCCGTTTGCGCATGAGCGATTGGGTGAATACAAACCGGTGAATGTGAACACCCAAGAGCTGCCATTCTTTTTGCGGTTTCGGGTGGAAGATAAGGCGGGGATCATTGCCACGCTGGCGACGATTCTGGCGAAACATAAGATTGGGATCGACGCAGTTTTGCAGTTGCCGCGGGAAGACTGGCGCGACTTACCGTTTGTGATTACGACAGAACCGGCAAAGGAGCAATCGTTACGGGAGGCGCTAGTTGAGATTCGCGAGGCCGACTTCTTAGTAGAGCCACCGTTTGCGATGCCGCTAGAACGAGGCTTTTGATCCTTGCTTGTTTTGGCGGCGAGATACATTAGTGCTTCGGCATGACGAAGACACCGAAGGTCGTCAACATTTCTGATTCGGCGATGGTGGTGCTGATTGGCGCGGCGGGCTCTGGAAAATCGACTTTTGCGAACGCGCGGTTTCGGGCTACCGAGATTTTGTCTTCGGACTTTTTTCGAGCGTTGGTGAGCGATGACGAAGGCGACCAGGACGCGACGGACGATGCGTTTGAATTGTTGCATCTGACGCTGGAGAAGCGTTTGCGGCGTGGAAAGTTGTGCGTGGTGGATGCCACCAATGTCCGCGCGGAACACCGGGCGAAGCTGCTGGCGAAAGCAGCCGCGTTTCAGCGGCAGGCGGTCGCGATTATCTTGGAAACTCCGCTGATTATTTGCGTGGAAAGGGCCGCCAGCCGGGCGGGACGAAGCGTGAGTGCTGCGATTATCAGGCAACAGACGAAAGAGCTTGGGCCGCAGTTAGCGGACGATCTGTTGCGGGAAGGGTTCGCGAGCGTGTTTCACATCAGTTCACTGGACCAAGTTGAGATAGAGCGCACCACGACAGCGACCGCGCGGCTAAAGTGAGCGGTATGCCGGCCAAGGTATTTACGGTTTGGTTTACCGGACTCTCGGGCAGTGGCAAATCAACGTTGGCGAGGGCGTTAAGTACGCACCTGCAGGGCCTGTCTTTGCAACACCAATTGCTGGATGGGGATGAAGTACGGCGAACGATCTGCCGCGGTCTAGGCTTTAGTAAAGAAGACCGCGATGAGAATATTCGACGCATTGCGGCGGCAGCGGGACAGTTAAATGAACAGGGTATGAGCGCGATTGTGGCTGCGATTTCGCCGTACCGGGAGGCGCGGAGAAAGGCGCGGCAGTTGTGTGGAGAGTTTGTGGAAGTATTTGTGGACTGCCCTTTAGAGACTTTAAAGCAGCGTGATCCAAAGGGGCTTTATCGCCGCGCGCTGGCCGGGGAGATCCAGCATTTCTCCGGTATTTCCGATCCTTATGAAGCGCCGGATAAGCCGGAAGTCCATATCCATTCAGATCTGCTATCGGAAGAGGAAAGCTTGGAACGGTTGCTTTTTAGATTGAAAGAACTAGGGTATCTGCAAACGCTCCGGTAAAGGCCGATCCGGTTGCTAAACTGGATGTTTAAGCCCCGCACCCTGGAGATTTCATGCCCGCATTTGCCCGCCGTAAGTCTGTTGCTGTCAACGTTGGAGGAGTGAAGGTCGGAGGCTCGAACCCTATTGTGGTTCAGTCAATGACCAACACCGATACGGCAGATTCTGCGTCTACAGTCAATCAAGTGATGCAACTGGCACGGGCCGGGTCGGAGTTGGTGCGCGTGACGGTGAACACCGAAGAAGCGGCGAAAGCGGTTCCCACGATTGTGAAAACACTGCGCGACTTTGGCGTGACGGTTCCGATCATTGGCGATTTTCACTATAACGGACATATTCTGTTGAAGAAGTATCCGGAATGCGCGCGGGCGCTGGATAAATATCGAATTAATCCAGGCAATGTGAATATCGGCAAGAAGCAGGACGACAACTTCAAAATCATGATTGAGGCGGCCATCGAGTACGACCGGCCTGTGCGAATTGGCGTGAACTGGGGATCTTTGGACGCGTCGCTGTTGACGCAGATGATGGACGATAATGCGAAATCGCCCGAGCCGTTGGACGCGATGGAAGTGACGCGGCGGGCGATTGTGGAAAGCGCGCTGCGCAGCGCCGAAAATGCTGAACGTTATGGGTTGGGCCGCGACAAAATTATTCTGAGCGCGAAGGTGAGCAACGTCCAGGATTTGGTTTCGGTGTATGAAATGATGGCGGCGCGCTGCGATTACGCGCTGCATTTGGGTTTGACCGAGGCGGGTGTGGGTTCAAAAGGCATCGTGGCGACGAGCGCGGCGCTGGCGGTGCTGTTGCAGCAGGGTATTGGCGATACGATTCGCGCATCGTTGACGCCGCTGCCGAATGGCGATCGTTCGGAAGAAGTGATCGTGAGCCAGCAGATTTTGCAGGCGCTCAATCTGCGCAGCTTTACGCCGCAGGTGGCGGCTTGTCCGGGTTGTGGGCGCACGACAAGTACGTTCTTCCAGGACATGGCAGACCAGATCCAAACTTATTTGCGCGAACAGATGGCGGTTTGGCGCGAGAAGTACACGGGTGTGGAAGAGATGAAAGTGGCAGTGATGGGTTGCGTGGTGAACGGGCCAGGCGAATCAAAGCATGCCAACATCGGCATTTCGCTGCCGGGAACGTTTGAGACGCCTGTGGCGCCGGTCTATATTGACGGTAAGCTTTCCACAACATTGCGCGGCGACCATATTGTGGAGGAGTTCCGCGAAATTTTGAACAACTACGTGGCCCAGCGTTATGGGAGCCACGTGTTAGCGGAGACAGTGGTTTAAGCTTTCGCTTTCGCCGCTTCGGCCATGGCTGCCAGATCTTCTTCCGATACAGGATCGAGCATGTCGACCGCTTGGCGCGCGAAGGCCGTAGGCACGGCGACGGCGATATATGCTGGAATGCCGCTTTTTCTGAGTTTTTCTTGTGCACGCGCGGCGTCTTCGGTGGACTCGAACTCCGCCACATTGATTAATTCTTCGCCGCTGCTAAGCTCAGCGGATTGCGGTTCTTCTGCGTCCTCGGCCACCAGACCGCGTTGAGTCATTTCCTGATCGTAGACGGCCTTGGCTGCGTCGACAAGATCGTCTCTGTGAACTTCCATCAGTGCCTTATCAGACAAGCTGGAGAAGTGTTGCTGGAAATCGCTTTGCGATGAACCCATGTGGCTATTTTCTCCTATTTTGGATTTGGGCGTGACTGGCAAAATCAAGAGTATGCAGAGTGTGCAGATTTTTGGAGTGAAGAGTTCGCAAGATGCGCGGGCGGCAGAGCGGTTTTTTAAAGAGCGGCGCGTGCAGATTCATATGGTGGATCTGGCACAGAAGCCGATGGCGCCCGGTGAGATTAAGCGCTTTGTGGATAAGTTTGGGTTACTGGGGTTGGTGGATACAGACGGGAAGGCTTATGCGGATGCGGGATTGAAATATCTGAGGGTGACGGATACGGAGTTGCTGCGGAAGATTGAAGAGCAGCCGAAGTTGCTGAAGTTGCCGCTGGTGCGGAGTGGGAATCGGATTTGTATTGGGAGGGATGAGAAGGGGTGGACGGGGATGTTGGAGGGGTGAAAGTATTTATTGTTGGTGCGGATGAGAGGACTTGAACCTCCACAACCTTGCGATTACTAGAACCTGAATCTAGCGCGTCTGCCAATTCCGCCACATCCGCATGATGAGGTGACCGAACACTATTGTAATCTACCCGTGTGGATAAACTCTTCGTCTTCGCTTCGCGGATTCTCGTTGCCGGTCTGTTGATGTTTGGTGCGCAAGCGTTTGGCGCCGAACCGGTGCGCTTGATTCTTGACACCGACATGGGCAACGATTGCGACGATGCGTTAGCCCTGGCCATGATTCACGCCTTGGAAAACCGCAATGAAGTAAAGTTGCTGGCCGTGACGATTACCAAAGACAATCATGATGCCGCAACATTCATTGATCTGGTGAACCAATTCTATGGTCGGCCCGATGTGCCGATTGGCGTTGTGCGAAACGGTAAAACGCCCAATGACACGCCGATGCTCAAGGTGCCCGTCGAGCGGCGCGACGCACGCGGCAATTTCATTTACCCTCGAAATCTGCGCGACGGATCGGAAGCGCCGGAAGCTGTCGCGCTGCTGATGCACATCCTGAAAGATCAGCCAGATGGATCTGTGTCGATTGCGCAGATCGGTTTCAGTACAAATCTGGCGCGCCTGGTGGCTACTCCGGAAGGCCGCGCTTTGGCCGCACGCAAAGTAAAGGCACTGTACCTGATGGCGGGAAATTTTCAAAAACCGCAACCTGAGTACAACGTGTTCACCGACGCGCCGGCGTTCGCCGATCTGATGAAGAATTGGCCCACCCCCATGATCTTCAGCGGTTTTGAGATCGGATTGTTGATCACCTATCCGATCGAGAGCATCGAGAAAGACTTCAATTGGGCGACAAACCACCCGGTAGTGGAAGCTTACAAGGTTTATGTTGGCAAGCGCGAAGACCACCCTAATTGGGACTCGACCGCTGTATTGGATGCCATCCGACCAGACCGCGAGTACTTCGATCTCTCTGCTCCCGGCAATGTGACGTTAAGCGACAAAGCCGCCACCGTATTCACGCCCGACCCTAATGGAAAATGCCGCTATCTGATCACCAAACCCGATCAAGTGAGCCGCTTGCGAGAACTCATCGCTTCGCTCGTCAGTGAGCCACCGCAGAGGTCTGCGGCAGGAAAAGTCGCACAGCGCTTGGTTTTCTGAGGCCTGCCGAAGCGACACGATAAAATGAAGGGATGCCAGCCACTGCGGTCCCTGCCGCTTCTACACCACCCTTAAAATCGCCTATTCTGCTGATTCCGTTATCGTGGTTCATCCCCGGCGCCGGCCACTTTCTGCTTGGTCGCAAGGGCCGAGGCGCCATCATTTTCGCCACGGTGCTGGTCACGTTTCTGGTGGGCGTGTTCATGCGTGGACCTTTGTTTCACCCGGTTGATGGTGGCGATGTTCTTTCGCGCTTGATTCAATTTGGCGGATACATCGGTGATTTGGCGTCGGGAGTGTTTTACTTTGCGGCCACCTTTATGGGCTATGGACCGCCCGATGTGGCCGGCTATTCGCCCGATTACGGCTCAAAGTTTATTGTGGCTGCTGGACTATTAAACATTCTCGCCATGGTGGATGCCTATGAAATCAGCAACCACGAAAAGGACTAATCCATGAAACTAGACCATTTTGAAACTACCGTTCTTTTCGCCTTGGTGTGTAGCGTGATTCTAGGCGTGGTGACCAAGAAGACCGATCAGGAACGCCTGCGCTACGGGTTGTACTGTTTCGGTTGTTTCATGGCGGCGCTATTTGGTATCGGCTGGGCGATGCGCATCCTTCATGGATAGCGCAGCGAAGGCGCGGCCGGAGATCTCATGAAGACGTTCTATATCGAAACGTTCGGCTGCCAGATGAACGCCCATGATTCCGAAAAGGTGGTGGGCACGCTTGTTGAGAAAGGCTACCAACAGGTGGAAGAAATCGACGACGCTGAATTGGTTCTCTACAATACCTGCAGCATTCGCGACAAAGCAGAGCAGAAGGTCTTTCACCGGCTCGACACATTCAAGAAGGCAGGGAAAGGCAAGATTTTCGGAGTCCTCGGCTGCGTGGCTCAGCAAGAAGGCGAGCGCATCTTTGAGCGCGCCCCGCACGTAAGTCTGGTAGCTGGTTCGGCCAGCTATACAAAGCTGCCAGAGATGCTGGTGCAACTCGAAGCCGGCAACCGGCGCGTCACTGGCTTGAGCCTGGATACCGCCGATACCTTCGACACGCCTTTTACGTCGCGGGATAACCCGTACCGGGCCTACATCACGATCATCGAAGGCTGCGACAAGGCGTGCGCCTACTGCGTTGTGCCGTTCACCCGCGGCCCCGAGCGCAGCCGCACCAGCGAGAGCGTTCTGCGAGAGGCGCGTTCACTGGCCGAATTAGGTTATACCGAAGTACAGTTGTTAGGCCAAAATGTGAACAGTTATCGCGATCCCTCGGCCGCCGGCTGGGACTTCGCAAAACTGCTGGACGAAACCGGCAAGATCGACGGACTGAAACGCGTCCGGTTTACGACATCGCATCCGCGTGATTTCGGCAAGAGCATCATTGACGCCATCGACCAGAACGAAGCGCTTTGCGACCACGTCCATCTTCCTGTGCAATCTGGTTCGGATTCGGTCCTTCAGCGCATGCAGCGGCTGTATACACGCGCAGACTACCTGCGGCGAATTGAGTGGATGAAGAAAGCGCGCCGCAATATCGCCATCACCACAGATATCATTGTCGGTTTCCCCGGAGAAACGGAAGCCGAGTTCAACGAAACGGTCCGGCTCATCGACGAAGTTGAATACGACGCGATGTTCATCTTCAAGTATTCGAAGCGCCCGAATACACCGGCGTTGCTGTTGGAAGATCACATCCCGGAAGAAGAGAAGACGCGCCGTTTTACGCTACTACAAGAGCAGCAGCGCTCCATTCAGATGCGCCGGCATGCCCGCTTCGTGGGTAAACGCGAGCATGTGCATGTAGAAGGGTACAACCGTGCCACCAACCAGTGGGTCGGCCGCACGAGCCAGAACAAAACGTTGAACTTTACCGACGCCCGACTGCCTGCGCCGGATGGGACTAAGACGTTGACCGGACATTATCTGGATGTACTGGTGACCCGCGTGGGCGCAAATAGCCTCGCGGGTGAAAGCGTTTTGCAGTAACTTGGAGTTAGGGGACTGGAGGTTCTTTTGGAAGTAGAAATGAAAATTCGCGGTCTCATGATGGATCCCATGACCAACATGCCCATTGTTGTCTTGAAGGATATGAGTGGCGACGCCGTACTGCCTATATGGGTTGGGATCTACGAGGCTAATGCGATTGCTTTAGAGATTGAGAAGGTGACCACCCCTCGCCCGATGACGCACGATCTGATCAAAGTGCTGCTGATGGGCTTGGAGGCTTCTATTAAGAAGGTGGTTGTGAGTGAGTTGAAGGATGACACTTTCTATGCGTTGATCTGGCTGGAGCGGGAGGGCCATCTGATGAGTGTGGATTCCAGGCCGAGCGATGCGCTGGCGCTGGCTTTGCGCCATGACTGCCCCATCTTTGTGGATGACAAGGTATTGCAGACTTCCAAGAATTCGGACAAGGTGTCTGAGAAAGTGAACGACGAAGAACTGCGGAAGTGGCTGGAAGGTTTGAATGATGAGGATCTAGGCCGCTATAAGATGTAGCAGCTTTCTGCGCAGCAAAAGAAAAGGGCCATGGAGAGGATTTTCTCCATGGCCCTTTTTCATCGGTAATGATTGGTTACCGCTTCCTGCCCTTGGGCCGAGGCGGAGGCGGTGCCAGCTGAACGCCCGGGATATCGGGATCTTTGAACGTCAACATGTAAGGGTCTTTGGTGAAGCTATCGGCCACACCACTGAATTCAACCTTTTCGCCAACCTTAATCTTGCTCAAAGCGGCGGTCGGAATAGCATTCGTGAAGAGCAATGTAGCATCGGCCTTGGTTGGATCTTCGATTCCCACCGTGACGCGCGTTGGCTTGTCGGCAGGCTCGACCGTCAAAATCGTACCCGAGAATGTTTTGACGCCATTGGCGCCGCCCGGTAGTTCCGCATCCTTCACATTACTGGAGAAGTAGGCCGGACCATTGTCACCGGTGAGCTGCTGTTTGAGTGAGAACCAGAGACCGAATCCGGGATCTTTCGCGATGCGGTCGTTGATGGCTTTCGCTTTATCGTTTTCCAGGTCATTAATGCTGACGACGCTGTAACCGGCAGGCGGCAGGGCGGATGTCTTGGCTTGGGTGAGTATCTGGTCCTTGCCATCGTCACTGCCATGGTAGTTTTTGTAGAGCTTGTTAAAGAAGTCGATGGCCGCGGTTTTGCCGGCTGCGGGAAGGGTTGGGCCAGGGCCACTGTATTCTCCGGCGCGGGCATATTCGAAGAGCGATTCGGGAATCTTCTTGGGATCTTTCTCTTCGTAGAGCATTCTGGCAAATTGCGAAGAGGTGGGAGCGTCGTCAGGATAAACGGTCAAGCTTTCGCGATATTCGCTCTCGGCAGTGGGGTAGTCTTTCTTGGTGGTCGCGGCCCAAGCTAACGCTTGGTGGGCTTTGGCGATGCGAGCAGCCTTGGCCGTCTTCCAATTTTCTGCCGAAAGGTTGGCCGGCTTCTTGTCGTCGGAGAATGCTTCGTCCGCACCGGCGATGAACGCGTGCGCGGCGCTCTCTACCTGACTCACCAAGTCGGCCGGGGGATTTGCGCCGCCCACAATGGGCCCCCACAAAGAAATGAGATAGAGGGTGTTGGCGTTTTTCGGATCATTCTTCAATGAATCTTGCGCCTTGTTGAGGAGCGCCTGCCGCATGGCGGGGTCTGTTTTGGACAAGTTGTTATAGGTGTCCAAAAAGTATTGGTTCCGCATGTCGACGAAGTCCGATGTCGGATACTTGTCTTCCCAAGCCTTCAGGGCTTCCAGCCGGGCCTTCATGTCTGTGGTCTGCGTGACCTTCTGGAACGCATCGTATTCGTCGCGGTCCTTCCAGTTCTTCTGGCCCGCTGCCGCCGCCTGCCCGTGCGCCTGAGCGCTGGGCACCGTCACGAAGCTTGGAATCAAAACAAGAGCGCTGGCAGCGAGTATGATCCGGCCGGCCCTTCGAAAGCAAAAATCCACGATAACCTCCCCAGAGGAATTCTTCATATTTAACTCTACAAATCGAATGCTTCTGCGGTTTCTCTACTCGCCGAAGGCTAGACTACAATGTTTGCGAACTTGGCAGTCAAAATCCGTGACCATGAAAATCTCGAGTGAGTCACAAAGCCGGAGTATAACGAACGCCGTCCCGCCCTGCAACACTATCTATCATATTTCTTGTTCTATACAGTTTGGATGCCACTCCGCCATGGTCAGTTCCAGCGCCGACCGTTAAACTAGCGTAACCTACAACGCATGCTATCATCCCCCTGTCTCTACTTGTAAAAACACACTTGTAAACCCATGCGCATAGCCGATTTGGCGGTGATCATTTGCTATTTGATCTTCATTACCTGGTTTGGGGCCCGCTTCAAAGAGCGTAATGCGTCCATTAAGAACTATTTTCTGGGCGGCCGCGGCGCCCCTTGGTGGGCCATCGCTTTTTCCATTGTTTCGGCTGAAACCAGTACCCTGACCGTTATTGGTACTCCGGCCATTTCGTTTGCCGGTACTTTTGTCTTCCTGCAATTGATCATGGGCTACCTGGTTGGACGCATTGTGATCTCTGCCTTGTTTCTGCCGCATTATTTCCGTGGCGAAATGTACACCGCCTATGAATTGATGGGTAGACGGTTCGGTTCCCACATCCGCAAATTTACGGCAGGAATCTTTTTAGTCCTGCGGGCGCTGGCGGAAGGCGTGCGGGTCTTCGCCGTTTCGCTAGTCGTTTCGGTGGTTTTGGGGGACAGCTTGACGGGCGTTTTCCCCGCCGCGAACATCGAAGTTGTCTCTATAGCCATTATTGTCTGTCTAACCCTGTTCTATACGTTTGAGGGCGGGATGACTGCCGTGATCTGGACCGACGTGGTGCAGATGATTCTCTATGTGGGCGGCGCGCTGGTGAGTTTCTTCCTGATTCTGGGCTTGATCCCAGGCGGTTGGTCACATGCAGTGGCTATGGGCCAAGCCGCGCATAAATTCCAATTCTTCGATTTTCATTTCGCGTTCACCTCGCAGTTTTTCCAAACGAAATACAGCTTCTGGGGTGGACTGATTGGCGGTTGCTTTCTCACCACCGCCAGCCATGGCACGGAGCAACTGCTGGTGCAGCGTTTGCTGGCAGCGCGCAATCTGAAGGAGAGCCGGCTGGCTTTGTTCTCAAGTTGGTTCGTGGTCTTTTTCCAGTTCTCGCTGTTTCTGATGATCGGTGTTCTTCTCTTTGTCTATTATCACGACAGCGGTCAACTGCCGCCGCAAGTCTTGGATCGCGTTTATCCGGAATTTGTCTGGAATCATTTGCCTGTGGGTTTGTCTGGCTTAGTGATTGCGGCCATTCTGGCGGCGGCCATGTCAAACCTGAGCGCTGCGCTGAATGCGCTGGCGTCAACCACGATCATGGATTTCTGGCGTCCCATGCGGCCGAAGACCTCCGATACCCGGCTCTTGCAACTGGGGCGCTGGTCCACCATTGGCTGGGGCTTGATTCTGTTTACCGTGGGCTTGGCTGCGCGCCATTGGGGCAGTGTTCTCGAAACGGGTTTATCCATAGCCTCCGTGCTCTATGGCAGCCTGCTGGGCGTTTTTCTGCTCGGGGTGTTGACCAAGAAACCTGGCGAGTGGGCAGCCATTGCAGGTATGAGCGCGGGCTTTATTGTGACACTGGTCTTCCGCACCCAAGTCGCCTATACATGGTACGTTTTGATAGGTTCAGTGACAACGTTTGTGGTTGGCTACGTTGCCAGCTTTGTGTTGCCTAATCCTTTACCGGCAACCGCTAGCGAATAAAGGCATTCAACTCTTATGGCATCTAACCTCCCGGCAAGCGCCACTTCCTCTCCACATTTGCAACGTGTCCTGGGCGTGTGGAGCGCCGCTTCTATCGTCGTTGGCACCGTGATCGGCAGCGGCGTCTTTCTGGTGCCCACTAGTATGATCACGAAACTTGGCTCGGTGAAGATGCTGTTCGTGGTTTGGGTGGTGGCCGGCTTGCTGAGTTTATTTGGCGCGCTCACGTATGCCGAACTGGCGGCGGCTATGCCGGAGGCGGGTGGCGAATATGTTTATCTGAACGCTGCGTATGGGCCATTCTGGGGTTATCTCTATGGCTGGACGCAGTTCTCGGTTGCCAAAAGCGGTTCCATCGCCACGTTGGCGGCTGGGTTCTACACGTACCTCACCGTTTTTCTTCCCATACTGGCGCAACCGGTTTTGATCACGCCGTATATGATTGGCCCGAATCATACCCGGTTTGAGATCCACTACGGCCAGTTGGTGGCCATCGGGGTCATTCTCGTCTTGGCCGGTGTGAACTACGTGGGTGTGCGCGTGGGCGGCGACTTGCAGGTGATAGTGACCGGCGTAAAAGTTCTTTTGATCTGCGGCATTATCGCGATCGGACTTTTTTCCGGCCAAGGTGATTTCTCGCATTTGGGTCAACACATTCCGAGCGTGGGAGGCATCGCCGGATTTGTGGCCGCAATGGTGAGCGCGCTGTGGGCTTACGATGGCTGGAATAACGTGAGCATGGTTTCCTCTGAAATCAGAGAGCCCGGGCGGAATCTGCCGCGTGCGCTGATCATGGGAACCTTGGCGGTAATTGCCATCTACCTGCTTATTAACGTCGCCTATTTCTAT
>PMQB01000150.1:220-3071 GCA_003169195.1 Bryobacterales bacterium | reverse complement strand
ACGGGCTCGTGAATTAACGGGTATCACGGAGAAAACGGCCTTGGTACACGCTGCCTTAGAGGCATTGATCGCACGCGAGTCCTCCCGGCGTCTGGCCGCCTTAGGCGGATCGGAAACCGATTTAGACGAGATTCCCCGCCGTCGCGCCACACTGGCGAAATAGCGGCTTAGGCGGCTCAATCATGGTGATTCTAGCGGACACGTCAGTCTGGATCGGCCATCTGCGCTCCGGGAATTCTCTATTCAAAAGCTTTCTGGAAGAAGGCGTAATCGTGATGCATCCCTGTGTCCGCTGCGAACTGTCGCTGGGCAGTATGAAGAATCGCGTGGAAATCCTAGGCCTCCTCGCGGCCTTGCCGCAAACCAACATAGCCACCGAAGACGAAGTGCTGTTCGCCATTGAGAAGAAGAAGCTCTGGGGCCTGGGCATCGGTTGGGTCGACGTCCAACTCTTGGCGGCCACTCGCATCACCCCATCCTGTTCTCTCTGGACCTTTGATGGCCCCCTCCGCAAGGCTGGCGAAGTAGCTGGCGCCAAGCTTTTCCACTGCGCAGTCTAGCGCCACGCGCTACTCGTCACCTCCGCCGCCCGACCCCGTCACCGCGTATACCGAAGTGCGCCTTTGTCATTCCTTGCTACTTGGTCCTAATCTAAGTCAGAGATAGCGCATAATCTTTAAGACAACTATGCGCGCAGTCTACCTAAACCTATTTTTCGCAACCACGCTATGGGGCCAAGGCGGAGGTGGCGTGCAGTTCCGCGACTGGACCGTGCCCGCGGCTACGGCCAATCCGGTCATCACATGCGGCGAACTTCGTGGACTGACCAACTTAGAGATCTCAGTCATCGCTGCGACTGTGATTCCTGCTTCAGCCGATGTTCCGGAGCATTGCCGGGTACGGGTAATGGTTCAGCCGACCCTCAACATTGAAGTGAATCTGCCGGCCAAGTGGAACAGCCGGCTCTATATGTTCGGCAATGGTGGGTGGGCGGCTTTTGACAACGCGGGGCGAGTGGCCAATCGGGCACATGGGCTGCGGGCGGGCTTTGTGACGGCCGCCACGGATACGGGTCATTCGGCTGCTGTTGAACCAGGCGCCAGCTTTGCGCTGAACAAGCAAGAGCTGTTGGATTACGGTTTCCGCTCGCTGCACGTCACGGCTGAACTCGCCAAGATGCTCGCGCGCACTTACTACGGAGTGGGTCCGGCCAAGTCCTACTATGACGGCTGTTCGCAAGGCGGTCGGCAAGGGCTCACGCTGGCACAAAGGTTCCCGAACGATTTCGATGGAATCATCGCCGGATCGCCTGGTCTCTATCAAACTGGAACGCATTTGGCGCGCGCGTATTGGATGCAAGGAATGAATGCGAATCCGTTTCCGGCGGCGAAGCTTGGTTTGCTGGCGAATCGGGTTTATGAGCAGTGCGATGCCAAGGATGGATTGAAAGACGGATTGATTGACGATCCGCGGCGCTGCGATTTCATTCCGGCGCGCGATTTGCCGCATTGCGCCCAAGGAACAGACCAGCCCGATTGCTTTACCGTGAATCAGATTCACGCGCTCGAGCGGATTTACGGCGATGTGATGAGTCACGGAGAACGCTTCTTCCCGGGGTGGCCAGTGGGCGCGGAGATTGCTGGTCCTAACGGACAGAGTGGCTGGATTGGTCAAGAGATCAACGGACCGAACGGAGCGGGCGCATGGACCCAATATGGATACAATTTTCTGCGCTTCATTGTGTCTCCGAAAGAAGGAACCATTGACGCCGATCCGGCGAAAGCATTTAGCCAGTTCGATCTTGACAAATACTCGACTCAGGTCGAAGAAGCTCACCAAGTGATTGATGCAAACGATCCGGACCTCACGCTGTTCCGGAAACACGGTGGCAAACTGCTGATGTATTTTGGCTGGGCCGACCCGCAACTCAACCCGAAGATGGGTGTGGACTATTACGAGAAGGCCTCAGCCGCGATGGGCGATTCGACAACTGACTTCTTCCGGCTCTTTATGGTGCCGGGAATGTTCCATTGCGGAGGTGGTGTGGGAACGAGTGTTTTTGATAGCGCCACGCCGCTGGTGAAGTGGGTGGAAGCGGGTGAAGCTCCGGTGCGCATTGAGGCGAGTAGAGTGCTGGACGGCAAAGTTGTGCGCACGCGCCCGTTGTGTCCTTATCCGCAGGTGGCGCGCTACAAAGGGAGCGGCAGTATTGATGACTCGAGCAGCTTCACTTGCGTGAGGCCCGATCGGAATTAGCCCAGCACTGCCCCTTTCCCGTTACATTTGTTTGCGAATTTGAAAAAACGAACCCAATCGAAGTTCGTTTCGTCAAACCACGAAGTTCGTTTCGTCAAACAACTTTTCTAGCCCGGCTGCCGGCTGCCGGCTTTTGACTTCTCATTTTTCAGTCCTTCTTGGCGCGGCGCGAAAGCGCAGCCGAGCCAGTTTTTCATCCCCCTTCTGTGGCGAAGTTCTAACTTCGCCTTGGGCCATCACAACTTTTGAAAAAAATCTTTCTCTCCTCTTTTCAACCACTTGACTCATTTTCTCCAGCTAGCCGCGAACTCCGGCGTTCCAGACTCAGCTCAGGTTTTCGAAAAAATGTTCTCATACAACGGCTACGACGAGTTCGAACAATTCCTCGCCACCAGCAAAACAGAAACCGCAGAATCAGCCGCCGCGCCTTCTGACGAAATGGAAAATCCAGAGGCCCCACGCAAAAAGCGCAACTGCGGCCGCTGCGGCGCCACCAGTGAGGCAGGTCGCCGTCGATCCGCCCTCAACGCCTTAAAGCACGGCGCCACCGCGAAAACCCTCATTCTCAAAATTGAATCCGAAGAAGGCTGGCTCA
>PMQB01000150.1:0-191 GCA_003169195.1 Bryobacterales bacterium | reverse complement strand
AAGCACGACCTCATGCTCCGCTATCGAACCAGCGCCGAACGCTCCTTCCACCGCGAATACCGCGCTCTCGAAATGCATTACAAGATCCACAACCTCCTACCCAAACCCGAGCCTAAACAAGAAGCTGAAGCCCCATCTAAAAACTTCGCCGACTTCGAAATCGTTCCCGGCACTCACGAAGAAGTCGCCGA
>PMQB01000341.1:4283-4735 GCA_003169195.1 Bryobacterales bacterium | reverse complement strand
CGGTCGACCGAACGCCGAGAATGGCGCAGTTCGCCCGCGACAATTTCTCGATAGCCACCGCCGCGCCACTCTCGACGCTCCCCGCCGCCTCCGCGCTCCGGTTTGACCTTTGTGTTTTCCTCAGCGCCTCAACGTCTCAGCGATGATGATTCGCCTTGGTTGCGGCGCCCCAACCATGAAGCCTGCCTCTGGTATCATAAATTTTAGTCCCCCACCTCAAGCTCATGAAATTTGGCGTCATTGTTTTTCCCGGAAGCAATTGCGACCACGACGCTTGGTACGCAGTGAGCGAAAACCTCCAGCAGCAGGCCGAATTCGTCTGGCACGAATCGGCCACACTGGGCAATCTTGATGCGGTGATTCTGCCGGGCGGGTTTTCGTATGGCGATTACCTGCGCTGCGGGGCCATCGCCAAATTTTCGCCGGTGATGGCGGCGGTCAAGAAGTTTGCG
>PMQB01000341.1:0-4274 GCA_003169195.1 Bryobacterales bacterium | reverse complement strand
GGTGACACTGGAAGTGGCCACAACCAATTCCCCGTTTACGCAGGAAGCGAAAAAGGGCCAGCGCCTTACGATTCCGATTGCGCATGGTGAAGGCTGCTACATTGCCGATGAAAAAACCCTTGATCAATTGGAAGCGGAAGACCGCGTGACGTTGCGTTATATCGACAATCCGAACGGTTCGTTGCGCAACATTGCCGGCGTTCTTAACGCGGAGCGGAATGTGATGGGCATGATGCCGCATCCAGAACGTGTGGCCGACCCGTTGATGGGCGGCACAGATGGCTTGGCGATTTTGCAATCGCTGGCGCATGCGGGAGCGGTTGCTTCCCGGTCATGAGCACCAGCCAGATCACGCCGGACATTGTTTCCGCACACCAGCTATCGCCTGACGAATATAAAAAGATATTGAGCTTGCTTGGGCGCGAGCCAAGTTTGACGGAGCTCGGGATTTTCGGCGTGATGTGGAGCGAGCATTGTTCCTACAAGAGCACGCGAGTTCATTTGAAAAAGCTGCCAACGGAAAGCGCGCATGTGCTGCAAGGGCCGGGCGAGAACGCGGGCATCATCGATATTGGCGACGGAATCGCGATCGCTTTCAAAATTGAATCTCATAATCATCCGAGTTTTATCGAGCCCTTCCAAGGTGCCGCTACGGGTGTGGGCGGAATTTTGCGCGACATTTTTACGATGGGCGCGCGGCCGATTGCGGTGATGGATTCGATTCGCTTCGGGCGGCTGGATGATCCGGAAACGGGCGCGCGTAACCGGCGCATTCTGGAAGGCGTGGTGAGCGGCATTGCGCATTATGGCAATTGCTTTGGCGTGCCTACAGTAGGCGGCGAATGCGTGTTTGAGAAAAGCTACGAAGGCAATCCGCTGGTGAACGTGTTTGCGCTTGGCGTATTTAAACACAACGAAGTGTTTTATGGGAAAGCGACAGGCGTGGGCAATCCTGTCATTTATGTAGGTGCGAAGACGGGGCGCGATGGTATTCACGGCGCGTCGATGGCNNGCGATCCGTTCATGGAAAAGCTGTTGCTGGAAGCGTGCCTGGAAGCGATGAAGACGGGCGCGATTGTCGGCATTCAGGATATGGGTGCGGCGGGACTGACTTCTTCCACTTGCGAGATGGGCAGCCGTGCGGGTACGGGGGTTGAGATTGATTTGGCGCAAGTGCCGCAGCGCGAAGTGGGCATGACGCCGTACGAAATGATGCTCTCTGAGTCGCAGGAGCGCATGCTGCTGGTGGCCGCCAAAGGGCGTGAATCCGAGATCCTCACTGTGTTCAAGAAGTGGGGGCTGGATGCAACCCAAATCGGCGTGGTGACGAATGACGGCATGTTGCGGGTGAAAAATCACGGCGTTACGTTCGCCGAGATCCCGAACCGTGCGCTGGCCGACGAAGCGCCGAAATACAATCGTCCGTTTACCAAGCCGCTGCGCACTGCGCCGTTGACTGGGCCGGCGATTCATAGCAAAGATCTGAATGCGGATTTGAGGGCGCTGCTTTCGTCGGGCGATCTGTGTTCGAAGCGCTGGATTTGGGAGCAATACGATTACCAGGTTCGAACCAATACGCTGGCGGGTCCGGGTGCGGAAGCGGCGATCGTACGCATCAAAGGGACGAATACTTCGGTGGCGATGTCGCTGGATGGCAATGGGCGTTATTGCGCTCTTGATCCGCGCGAAGGGACGAAGCTGATTGTGGCGGAGTGCTGCCGGAATCTTTCAACCGTCGGCGCGCTGCCGATTGCGACGACGAACAATCTGAACTTTGGCAATCCGGAGCGGCCCGAGATCATGGCGCAGATTGTGGAATCGATTGAAGGCTTGGCTGAGGTCTGCAAGTTTTTTGAAGTTCCTGTGACCGGCGGGAACGTGAGCCTTTATAACGAGACCCTTGGTACGCCGATTGTGCCGACGCCGGTGGTGGGCATTGTGGGCACGCTGCCGACTGAGCTGCCGGTGCCGCTGCGATTCCCTGGCGCTGGCCTGACAGTAGTTTTGCTGGGTGGTTTGGGCAGTGCTGGCGCAGATGAAATGGGCGGGACACAGTACGCCAAGGTGATTCAGAATTCGCTTTATGGCTTGCCGCCGAAGCTGGATATGGCTTATGAGAAGCGGGTGCAAGCCACTGTGCGCGAGTTGGTGCGTGCGAAAGCGGTTGCCTCGGCCCACGATTTGGGAGAAGGCGGACTGGCTGTTGCGTTGGCCGAATGCTCGTTTGGGGACAACAACATAGGCGCGGATATCCGGCTCGCCTCGGCTTTGGCTCCGGAAATCCTGCTTTTTCATGAATCCCCGTCGCGAATTTTGGTTTCGACACAAAAGCCCGAAAATGTTTTAGCCGCTGCGCAAATAAATAACATCCAAGCGATGCCAATCGGCGTTACAATTGAGGCAAGAGTGACGATTCGTAACCGAACCGAAATCTTGATCGACAGTGCAGTCGAAGACCTCAAGGGCCCATGGGCTCATGCATTAGAACATCTCCTCCACAATCCAGTACTGGTGTAAACACAAACACGATGCAAAACAGTTTCGATGCGTCCGAGGAAGTTCCGTTTGACAAGCTGCATGAAGAATGCGGCGTGTTTGCGATGTACGGCCACCCCGAAGCGGCCAACCTTGTCTACCTGGGGCTGTACGCTTTGCAGCATCGAGGACAAGAGAGCGCCGGCATCGCATCGAGTGACGGACGAATCATTTACTGCCATCGCAAGATGGGGCACGTGGCCGACATCTTTACGCCGGATGTTCTGAATCAATTGCCGGGTAAATTGTCGATTGGGCATACGCGCTATTCCACTGCGGGCGATACAGCTCTGCGCAACGCACAGCCGCTTTCGGTGGCTTNNTCCATTTTTCAATCGACCAGTGACACGGAAGTGGTTTTGCACTTGGTGGCGCGATCTAGGGAACGCACGCTGGCGGGTGCGTTACGCGACGCGCTGTTGCAAATTGAGGGCGCGTTTTCGTTGGTGTTTCTGGCAGAAGATCGCATTATTGTGGCGCGCGATCCACATGGGTTTCGTCCGCTTGCCATGGGTCGCCTGCAGTTAGGTGACGGTAAATTTGCGACGGTGTTTGCCTCGGAAACCTGCGCGTTTGATTTGATCAATGCCGAATACACGGGCGAAGTCGAGCCTGGTGAGATGGTGATCATCGGACCAGAAGGCATGACTCGCGAGTTTTACACCAAGCCGGAGAAGACCGCGCATTGTGTGTTTGAACATGTTTACTTTGCGCGGCCCGATTCGTTAGTGTTCGGCAAACCGGTTGCTGAGTCGCGCGAGATGATGGGCCGTTTGCTGGCCAAGGAACATCCGGTGGACGCGGATGTTGTTGTTCCAGTGCCTGACTCCGGCGTGGCCGCCGCGATTGGATACGCCGCCGAATCTGGCATTCCTTATAAGCAAGCGCTGATTCGAAATCACTATGTAGGCCGGACGTTCATTGAACCGTCGCAGGCGATTCGCGATTTCGGCGTGAAACTGAAGCTCAATCCAGTACGCCACTTGCTGGAAGGCAAGCGCGTGATTCTGGTGGACGATTCGATTGTCCGCGGCACTACCAGCCGCAAGATTGTTCGGATGGTACGCAGTGCGGGTGCTGCTGAAGTGCATCTTCGCATTTCCTGCCCGCCGACGATTTCGCCTTGTTACTACGGCGTTGATACCCCGTCGCAGCGGGAACTGATCGCGGCCAATAACTCTATTGAAGAGATACGGGAGTTTGTGGAGGCGGATTCGCTCGCTTATCTAGCGCTCGATTCATTGGCCGATGCGGTGCACGACCGAACGGGTAAATTCTGTTATGCGTGTTATACCGGAAGTTATCCGACACTTGTGCAGATAGATGAAGGCACTCTTGAACGGGCGCTGGGATAGGGAGGCAGACGGAAGCGTCTGCCCCACCAACACCCTCTAGAAGTAGAATTTGGCTCCTAGCTGGACTGTCCTTCCCGGAAGTGCGGAGAGCACTCTCCCAAAGTTTGAACTCTCGATATTTCCGTTCACGCCAGATCCGCCAGTGGTACTGGTTTGGGTGGAAAACTGGGTGTGATTGAAGATGTTGTAACCCTCCAAGCGAAGTTCGATGAAGCGTTTTTCTTCCTTGTTCATGTAGACGCGTTTGGCGAGCGTGAGGTCGGTATTGTTGAGGCCCGGACCGTGGAAGCTGTTGCGGCCGCTGTTTCCCAACGTGCCAATCGGGGCCACCGCAAAACCGTTGGGATTGAAATAATAATAATTATTGGGCGTGCCCGTTCCCAA
>PMQB01000501.1 GCA_003169195.1 Bryobacterales bacterium | reverse complement strand
CAAGCAAATCCACCCTTGCGAGCCTACTGCCTCCAGTCTCCTGCCTCCTGTCTCCCCTCCTCCAATTCCGCTCCGCAAAAACCGCCCTTTCTTCGCCCAAGAAAACGAGGGGACACTCCGGGCACTGCGCATTCCACTGCTCCCATCCACTCCGCAGGCGTGTCCCCTCGTTTTCGTCCTCCCCTTTCTCACTACCGTTGATTGCCTCAGATCCGCAATTCGACTTAACCACCATTCATGACGCACACGCCGAAGCCCATTCTGTCTCCTGTCTTCCAGCCGTGCCGTCAGGCAGGGCGAGACTTCCCAAAGCCCCGCCCCCGGCGGGGCTGCCTCCTGTCTTCTGTATTCTTAAGGTAAGGATGCTCCAACTCTCCGGCGCTGGGAAGCGCTTCGGTCACAAACTACTCTTCGAAAACCTCGATTGGCTCATCACGCCCAAAGAGCGCACCGGCCTAGTCGGCGGCAACGGTACCGGCAAGTCAACCCTGCTCAAAACCATCGCCGGCATGGACCAGCTCGATTACGGCAATCTCACCGCCATGAAAGGCATTCGTCTCGGCTACCTCCCGCAAGACGGCCTTACCGTCAGCGGCCGCAGTGTCTTCGTCGAATGCATGAGCGTCTTCTCCGATCTCAAAGATCTAGAAATCGAACTCGAAACCCTCACCGGCAAAATGAGCGATCTCGATCCCACCAGCGAAGACTACCGCCTCGTGGCCGACCGCTTCGAACGCGCCGATTCCGAATTCCGCGCCCGAGACGGCTACACCGTTGAAGCCCAAGTCGGTGCCGTCCTCGCCGGCCTCGGCTTCAAGAAAGATGACTGGCACCGCCAAACCGAAGAGTTCTCCGGCGGCTGGCAAATGCGCCTCGCCCTCGCCAAACTCCTTCTCGAAAAACCTAACCTTCTTCTACTCGACGAACCCACCAATCACCTCGATCTCGAAGCCCGTAACTGGCTCGAACAATACCTCACCAACTACGAATACGCCTACATCCTCATCTCCCACGACCGCTACTTCCTCGACGTCACCGTCAAAAAAATCGCCGAGATCTGGAACAAGCGCGTCACCTTCTACACCGGCGGCTACGAAAAATACCGCAGCCAAAAGGCCGAACGCCTCGTCCAACTCCAATCCGCTTACAAAAACCAGCACGACAAAATCGAGCAGCTCGAAACCTTCATCAATCGCTTCCGCGCCCAAGCCACCAAAGCCAAGCAAGTCCAAAGCCGCATCAAAGAGCTCGAAAAGATTGAGCGCATCGAATTGCCGCCCGAAGAAGCCACCATCCACTTCACCTTCCCGCAGCCCAAACCCAGCGGCCGCATCGTCGCCGAATTTAAAGGCGTCTCCAAACACTACGGCCAAAATCGCGTCCTCGATAACGTCGATTTCATCATCGAACGTGGCGACCGCGTCGCTCTCGTCGGCGTCAACGGTGCCGGCAAATCTACTCTCATCAAGCTTCTCTCCGGCACCGAATCCCTCACCTCCGGCGATTACACTCTTGGCCACAACGTCGACGCCGATTACTTCGCCCAAGACCAATACAAAGAGCTCGACGTCAACGCCCGCGTCCTCGACGATCTCGCCTCCGCCGCTCCCCGCAGTGGCCAAACCGAACTCCGCAATCTCCTCGGCTGCTTCCTCTTCAGCGAAGACGACGTCTTCAAACGCATCGGCGTCCTCTCCGGTGGCGAACGCAATCGCTACGCGCTAGCTCGCATGTTGCTCCATCCCGCAAATTTCCTCCTGCTCGACGAGCCCACCAACCACCTCGATATCCGCGCCAAAGACGTCCTGCTCGAAGCTCTCGAAAAGTTCACTGGTACCGTCGTCTTCGTCTCGCATGATCGTTACTTCATCGAACACCTGGCCACCCGCGTGTTTGAAATTGCCGATAGCGAAGTCCGCGTCTTTCCCGGCAACTATGCCGATTACCTCTGGCGCAAAGACGGCGGCCACGAAAAGACGCCCACTCTCAGCGACGTCCTCATCGGTGTCCCGCCCGCCGTTCCCATCCCCATGCCCGTCCGTGCCGACGCGCCCGCCAAACGCATCAACCCCATCAAGCTCAAACAAATGCAGAAGCAGGCTCACGAATTGGAAGAGCGCATCGCCCAACTTGAAACCAGCATTCAGCAAGCCGAAACCAAGCTGTCCGAATACGTTAACGCCGATGAAGCCGTCCGCCTATCTAAACAACTGGAGCTCGATCGAAATGAATTGGAAACTACCATGTCCGAGTGGGAGCACGTTACCCAGGAAATTGAGGCGACCGCTTAGCTGCGGCATTTTCATCTTGACCAATCTAGTGAACGCTCAAACGACGCTCGTGCCGCCCGTTGCCCCGCAAGTCCCGCACCAGGAAACCCGCCACGGCGCAACCGTCACCGACAACTACTTCTGGCTCCGCGAAAAGTCTAATCCCGAAGTCACAAAGTATCTTGAGGCCGAGAACGCCTACACCACGGCCATGACAAAGGACATTCAACCCTTTGCCGACAACCTCTATAAGGAGATGCTCAGCCACATCAAGCAGACCGACCTCGATGTGCCCGTTCGCCGTGGCGATTATCTCTATTACGTTCGCACCGAGGAAGGAAAGCAGTATCCCATCCGCTGCCGTCGCAAAGGCAGCATGGAAGCGCCCGAAGAAGTTCTACTCGATCTCAACCAACTCTCCATCGGCCACAAATTTGTCGGCCTCGGGTCTTCCGTCCTCAGTGACGATCAGAACCTCCTCGCCTACACACTCGATTACACCGGCTTCCGCCAATACACCCTGCAAGTGAAAGATCTGCGCACCGGCCAAACCTTCCCCGATTCCGCCGAGCGCGTCACCTCCGTCGAATGGGCCGCCGACAACAAGACCCTCTTCTTCACCACCGAAGACGAAGTCACGAAACGTACCGACACACTCTTGCGCCACACTTTAGGCGCGCCTACTGCCGACAAGCTCTTCCATGAAGCCGATGAGCTTTACGACATTGGCGTCGGCAAAACCCGCGACAAGAAATTCCTGCTTCTCGAAATCGGCAGCAAAGACACCACTGAGTTTCGCTATCTCCGCGCCGCCGAACCTTCGAAGGATTTCACCGTCTTCCTGCCCCGCGAAAAGACGCACCGTTATTACGTTGACCATCGTGAGAACGAGTTCTTCATCCGCACCAACTTCACCGCCGATGGCAAAGAGCTAAAGGATTTCCAACTCGTCACCACTCCCGAAACTCAAATCGAACCCGCCCACTGGAAAACGCTCGTCGCCCACAAGCCGGGCACTCTGATCGAAGACGTCGAACCCTTCAAAGACTTCCTCGTCATCGTCGACAAAACCGAAGCCCTGAATCATCTCCGCATCTATAATTTCGCCGGGTCTCACTGGAGCGAAATCAAATTTCCCGAACCCGTCTATGCCGTCTCACCCGGCGCCAATCCCGAATACGCCACCGACACGTTCCGTTACAACTATCAAAGCCTCACCACCCCGCCCAGCGTTTACGATTACACCGTAAAAACCGCTCACAGCACTCTGCTCAAACGTCAGGAAGTCCCCGGCGGTTATGACCCCAGCCAGTACGCCTCCGAACGCCTCTGGGCCACCGCGCGCGACGGCACAAAAGTCCCCATCTCCATCGTTTACAAAAAAGGTTTTCCGCGCGACGGTTCCGGCGCACTCTTCCTTTACGCCTATGGCTCCTACGGCATCGGTATGTCCGCAACGTTCTCTAGCTCTCGTCTTGCCTTGTTAGATCGCGGCATGGCTTATGCCATCGCCCACATCCGAGGCGGCAACGAAATGGGCGAGCAGTGGCGCGAAGACGGCATGCTGATGAAGAAGAAAAATACCTTCTACGATTTCGTCGATAGTGCCGAATTCCTCATCAAAGACAAATGGACCACCAGCCAGCGCCTCGTCATCGAAGGCGGCAGCGCCGGTGGCTTACTAATGGGCGCCGTGGTTAATCTGCGCCCCGATCTCTTCCGCGCCGTCCACTCCGCCGTCCCCTTCGTCGACGTCATGAATACCATGATGGACGCCACTCTCCCGCTCACCGTCGGCGAATATCTTGAATGGGGTAACCCAAACGAGAAAGCCGCTTACGATTACATGAAGACCTATAGCCCCTACGACAATCTAGAGAAGCGCGCCTATCCCGCCATGCT
>PMQB01000574.1:2817-3043 GCA_003169195.1 Bryobacterales bacterium | reverse complement strand
CATCGCGGGCATCAAGGAAGCGACCTTGGATAAGTTCAGCCAGCGGAGCGCTCAACGCGACGCCGCAATCGCTGGATTTCTGAATGAAAATGGCCGTCTGCCTTCAAACAACGAAATTGCGCGCCTGGTGCGGGATACGCGGCCGGAGAAATTAACTGAAATCACGACGGCGGATGTTAAGGCTGGGCAGCTCGCACGGATGGACGGGACGGAGGCTCAAACGCTT
>PMQB01000574.1:2561-2702 GCA_003169195.1 Bryobacterales bacterium | reverse complement strand
TGGATCGGGAACGGCGCATGGTGTCGACAATCAACGAGGGCGTCGGCAATCATCAAGCCCTGGCCCGCTCTCGTGAATTTGTGGCGTCGGACCGGCTTCGGCCAGAACAGAAAACAGCGGTTCTCGCGGTGCTGGATTCGC
>PMQB01000574.1:0-2468 GCA_003169195.1 Bryobacterales bacterium | reverse complement strand
GGCATGGTTTCCAGCAAAGACATGGCTGATTTGATCAGCCTAGCGAAATCGAAAGACGCGCGGATTGTCTTCAGTGGCGACACGGCTCAGATCAAAAGCGTTTCCGAGGGTGACGCCCTGCGCGTGCTGGAACGCGAGTCGAATCTCAAGAGCGTATCGCTCTTGCAAGTGCAACGGCAGACGAACGCCGAATACAAGGCCGCGGTTGAGTCGCTCCGCACTCATCCAGCGGACGGGTTTAGCAAGTTGGAAGCCATGGGCGCGATCCGTGAGGTCGACTGGCGGCTCCGGGCGCATGAAGTCAGCAGGGCATACAGCGAGGCCGCGGCAGTGCCCAATGCCAAAGGCCAAACACGCACGGTCTTAGTTGTTGCGGCAACGCACGACGACATTAAGAGCGTCACGCACGCGATTCGTGCAGACCGGCAGCGGGTCGGTGAACTCGCTCCAGGCGAAGCGTTCACGCAACACACGGCCCTGAATTGGACGGAAGCACAAAAGAAGCAAACCAAGAATTACCAACCCGGCCATGTGCTGGAATTCCATAAAGCATCTAACGGTGTTCGAAAGAACGAAGCGCTCGAAGTTGTCAGTGCCGACAAAGGCGGCATTACGGCTCGTCGGTCAAACGGCGAGGCCGTCACCCTCACATCGCGCCAAGCGAAGGCGTTCGGCGTCTTCGAAAAGCAGGAACTCGAAGTTTCGGCCGGCGATAAATTGCTGCTCCAGGCCAACCGGCGTGACAAGCATTTTCGCGCCACTAATGGCGAGTTGGTAACGGTGGCCAGCGTCGAACCCGGTGCGATCAAGCTCGACGACGGGCGCCAACTGCCCGCCGATTACAAGCTATTCACCCACGGGTACGCGGTGACAGCTCACCGCAGCCAGGGTAAGACAGTTGATTACGAAGTCATCGCGGCCGAACGGATGGCCCAAGATCTGTTCTACGTTTCAGCAACTCGGGCGCGCGAGGGGCTGACTGTCATCACAAGTGACAGCTTGAGCCTTCAGGAGTCCATTGGAGTTTCCGGAGACCGGCAGTCCGCCAGTGAATTGGCTCGGCGTGCGGTGGCTTCGGCAGCGAGCGCCGGGATCGATGATTTCCGGCACTACGAAGTACAGCAACAAAGACCGGCTTCACCAACTGTTCAACAGGAGATAAATCACCATGTCAACCACAGCGGAATCGGCATTAGTTTCTGAAGACTGGCAACTCACCGACGAAGGCGCAAAGCCATCGTCCTTAATCGTGCAACTGCGCCGCAGTGCGCACGTCCTACCCTGGTTCCGTTTCGTCTACGCCGAGGGCGATAACTCTAAGGTTCAAATCGCCTTTGCCTCCCATATGGTGACCATCACCGGTCATGGGCTTGCGGTGCTGCTGGCCGCTCTTGCCGGACAGCGCGTGCTGCGAGTCATCCAGCCGACAGAGAACGAAGCCAAGTTCGGAGTCCGCGGACCAGCTTCCGCCAAGTTCACCGGCCCAAGCATCACCGACATCACTGTCGAGAAATTCCAGTAGGAAAAACAACGCAGTGTATCCCACCTTACAGAAAAACTGTCCAAAAAGCGGACCGATAAAAGCCCGATATTCAGCCGATAAAAAGGCGATAAAAGACCGATACCGGACCGATAAAAAAGGTGCGGATCAGCATGCTCACCAGCCTCTAAGCCGAAGGCTTAGGGATGGTGTCTTTGCTCTCATCATTCCCGGGCGTGAAGAATGCCGCTATGTGCGTATCCTGCCGAAGAACAACGAATGCCCGCTTCGGTGGTTCTCTCGATGAAGCACGAACTCCAGCGAATCTTCGACGATGTTCCCGCAGACGAATCTCGCTCGCGCCTTGAACCATACCGTGAGTTGATTTTGAGGATGCGGAGGCAAGGGAGAACTTACCATCGCATCCGCAAAGTACTGGCTGACAAATGTGGCGTGACGGTAGCCTATGCCACACTCTACGAATTTATTCAGACGCGCTCTCGGCCTCGCAAGACGGAAGATGAACCGCAACCGCAGACCATGGCGGTCCTTGCCCAAACGACAGCACAACCGGCGGCCGGAACGTATACCAAGCTTTCGCCTGAGGAGGCCGCCGCTCAACGTGCGGTCATAAAAGCTCTTCGTAACAAGCCCGCAGTTGTACACACCGAAGACCGTCCTGTCTTCGTTTACGACCCGGACAAACCGTTAACCAACAAACAGAACTAAAGGGAGAAATTCATGGCAACCGTAGAAGCAATCAAAATTCCGTTTCGCCAGACTGAACCGATCAGCCGTGTCGTTTTTACACAGGGAGGCAAGGGCGGCGTTGGCAAAACCGCGTTCACCAGCTTGCTTGTGGAATGGTATGCAGCTCAGAACGCAGCCCACATCTTGCTTGACTTGGACACGGAGAACAAGGCAAGAGGTTCATTGGCTCATTTCTTTCCGCAAGCTCGGAAGGTGAACATTCATACTTCCGAAGGTC
>PMQB01000514.1 GCA_003169195.1 Bryobacterales bacterium | reverse complement strand
CCTCCCCCCGCCAACTCCACAAAGGCATCATGTACGCCACCATCAAACTCGATGGCGCTAGCGTCCTCGACAAATTCAAAGCCGTCAAAGCCGCCGGCTTCGATGGCGTCGAACCCATGAGCCACATGTCCCAGGCCGAAGTGCAAGACGCCTTCAGCGCCACAGGCCTCATGCCCGCCAGCGTCTGCTGCGACACTCACTGGAAAAATCCACTCTCCGATCCCAGCCCCGAAGTCCGAGCCACCGGCGTTCGCGGCCTCGAGCAAGCTCTGCGCGACGCCAAAGCGTACGGCGCAACGTCCGTCCTCCTCGTCCCCGCCGTCGTCAACAAAAAAGTCTCCTATCAAGACGCCTACACTCGCTCCCAAATCGAGATCCGCAAAGTCCTCCCACTCGCCCACGACCTCGGCGTCCGAATCGCCGTCGAAAACGTCTGGAACCACTTCCTCATGAGCCCCCTCGAAGCCGCTCGTTACATCGACGAATTCGAAAGCCCTGCCATCGGCGGGCACTTCGACGTCGGCAACGTCATCACGTTCGGCTGGCCCGAACAGTGGATTCGCATCTTAGGCAAACGCATTCAGAAACTCCACATCAAGGAATACAGCCTAGCCAAACGCGACAAAACCGGCCCTTCTTCTGGCTTCGACGTCAAGTATTTAGAAGGCGATAACGATTGGCCCGCCGTCATGCAAGCCCTTGATGAAATCGGTTATCACGGTTGGGGCATCGCTGAACAACCAGGCGCCGATTCACCCGCAGGCCTCAAAGACTTAGCAGACCGCATGGGTAAAATCTTCGCGAGCTAAACGCACATGCGCGGGCACGACATCCGTTTCGCTCTCCGCCAAATGGCAAAGCAGCCGGGCTTCTCCGCCATCGCCATCTTCGTTCTCGCGCTCGGCATCGGCGGCTCCACAGCAGTCTTCTGCGTTCTCTATCAAGCATTACTCAAACCACCGCCCTACCCCAACGCGCAGTCTCTCTTCTTCATCCACAACGCCTTCCCCAGAAATCAGGTCTCCACCACGGGCGTCTCCGGTTTTGATTACAGCGAAGTCAGAAAACACACCGACGTCTTTACCAACTCCGGCATCTTCTTCTACAACGATCTGAACCTGACCGGCATCGGCACCGCCCAACATGTCGACGTCGTCAACGCCTCCGCCTCTCTCTTCAACCTCCTCGGAGTCAAGCCCCAACTAGGCCGCACGTTTTCCGCCGCCGAAGATCAGAAAGGCGCAGATGGCACCGCCATCCTCAGTAACGCGCTCTGGCACGGCGCATTCGGCAGCGACCCGCAAGTGCTCGGCCGCGTCATTCGTCTGAACGGCCTCCCGTACAAGATCATCGGCGTCATGCCTCGCAGCTTTCAATTCCCTTCACGAGAAACACAGCTTTGGGTTCCCGTCGCCCTGCGCACAGGCGAATTCACCATCGAAGGCGGTCGCACGGAGAAATGGCTGCACATGATCGCTCGGCTCTCTCCCAACTCGACTCCCCAACGAGCCAACGCCACTCTCACCACAATCACCGACGAGTTATCCTCCCGCTTCCCCGCCTTCTATCCCAAAAAAGACGGCTGGCATTTCACCGCCCGTCCCCTCACCGATGAGCAAACCGAACGCATCCGCCGCTGGCTCTATCTCGCCTTCGGCGCCGTTCTCTCCGTCCTTCTCATCTCCGCCATCAACGTCAGCAGCTTGCTCCTCATTCGCGCCAACGCCCGCCAATCCGAGATCTCCGTCCGCCTCGCCCTCGGCGCAACCCGCCTCCGCATCCTCCGCCAACTACTCACCGAAACATCTCTGCTCGCCGCCGCCGGTTGCCTCCTCGGCACGTTGCTAGCCGTGTGGGCTATCCATCTCATCAACCTCTTCGGCCCACTGCCGCAACCAACGCCCCTACGTAACTGGGCTCTCCTCTTCGCACCAGCACTGGCCGCATTCAGCACCTTCCTCGCCGGCATCCTACCCGCGTGGCTCGCCACTCGCAATGCAGCCACTCGCACCTATACCGCAACCAGCCGCTGGCGCAGCACCATCATCGCCGCGCAAATTGCTCTAGCCGTCACACTTCTCTTCACCGCCGTCCAACTCAACCGCAGCTTTCTCAATCTGACGCACGTTCCCCCTGGCTTCCAACCACAGCACGTTTGGTCCGGAGCGCTCGATCTCCCTTTCCGTGACCACGATTTCTTCGAACCCCTCCTGACAAATCTGTCAGCGATCCCGGGCGTTCAGTCCGCATCCGGCGTCAACTCCATACCCTTCAGTCCAAGCGGCATTTGGACCGAACGCCTCCAACTCCCAAACAGCAACCAAAAAACGCCGCCCCCGGAATCGCAAATCGGCCTCACATTCCCTGGCTACTTCGAAACCATCGGCATCCCTTTATTGCGCGGTCGCACTTTCACCAAGCAAGATCGCTCCGGTTCCGCGCCAGTTGCCATCATCGACGAAGAACTCGCCCGGCGTTATTTCCCAAACGATGACCCAGTCGGCAAACACATCGCCAGCGGCGGGTCTAATACCCTCGCCACCATCGTCGGTGTCGTAGCCAGTGTTCACAACGGCGACCTCGGCGGGCCGCCCGAACCAGAAGTCTACTATCCCGAATTTCAAGAACGCACCGAGTCTACCTACTTAGTTTTGCGAACGAACAACGATCTCAACCCTACATCCGCTGTCCGCCAAGCCATCGCCAAACTCAACCCTGGCGCCGCCCTCTACGACGTCAAATTCATGGACCAGCGCATCGCCGCCTCCCTCGAACTCCGCCGTTTCATCGCCTATCTCCTGAACGGCTTGGCCCTCACCGGCCTGCTTCTCGCCATTGTCGGCCTCTACGGCTCCCTCGCTCATCTCGTCGAACTGCGCCAGCGCGAAATCGGCATCCGCCTCGCCCTCGGCGCAACACGCTCCCGCGTCGTTCAACTAATCCTCACCCGCGGCCTCATCATCGTCACCCTCGGCCTCACCGCCGGAACCATCGGCGCAATCTTCGCCGGCCGCGCCATCCAAACCCAGCTATTCGGCGCACACCTAACCGACCCCTCCGCCTGGCTCACCGTCCTCTTCACCATCCTGTTCGCCGGCAGCATCGCCGCTTATTTCCCCGCTTGGCGCGCCGCCCGCATCGATCCCGCTATTGCCCTACGCCACGAATAACAATCTCGTGCACCTCGGCCATATATCCCGAAAGCACCGTTTCCTCTTCAATAAACGGCACCTTCTCCCGAATCCGCTCATACATCGGCCCCGTCCCCCTGCCTAACCGCGTCTTCTCCCCCAACACCCTCCGCCGAAAATCAATCCCCTGCGCCGCCGCCATCAACTCAATCGCCAAAATATGTTCCACATTCCCCGCCACCTGCCGCAGCTTCAACCCCGCCGTACAGCCCATACTCACGTGGTCTTCCACATTCGCCGACGTCGGTATCGTATCCACACTCGCCGGATGCGACAGCACTTTATTCTCGGTAGCCAACGCCGCCGCCGTGTACTGCAAAATCATGAACCCCGAATTCAATCCGCCATTCACCGCCAAAAACGCCGGCAGCGTCTGCGTGTTCGACGCCTCATCCGTCAATCGCATAATCCGCCGCTCCGAAATATTGCCAAACCCCGAAATCGCAATCGCCAAATAATCCAGCGCAATCGCCAGCGGCTGTCCATGGAAATTGCCACCCGACAAAATCTCAATCTGGTCGCCTTCGCAAAAAATCAGCGGATTATCCGTCACCGCATTCAACTCAATCGCAAACACCCATCGGCTGTAAGCAATCGCATCCCGTGCCGCCCCGTGCACCTGCGGAATGCAGCGCAGCGTATACGCATCCTGCACATTCGTCGAATCACTGCCGCGCACAAACTCACTACCTTCCAACAACGCCCGCAACCGCGCCGCACATTCCATCTGCCGCGGAAACGGCCGCAGCTCATGTATCCGTTCATCAAACGCCCGCACCGTCCCATGCAGCGCCTCCAAACTCAAACACGCCGCCACATCCGCCATCCGGCAAATCCGCTCCGCCCGGACGGTTTCTAAAACACCCAGCGCGCACATCACCGCCGTGCCATTCGTCAGCGCCAAGCCTTCTTTCGCCGCCAGCGTCACCGGCTGCAAACCCGCCCGCCGCAGCGCTTCCCTGCCCTCCAAAATCTCCCCGCGAAACTCCGCCGTCCCTTCCCCAATCAGCGGCAAACTCATATGCGCCAGCGGCGCCAAATCCCCACTCGCCCCCAACGACCCCTTACTCGGAATCACCGGATGCTCACCCGCATTCAACAGGTCCAACAACAACTGCAGCGTCTCCATGCGAATACCCGAAAACCCGCGCGCCAGCGTATTCGCGCGAATCAACATAATCGCCCGCGTAGTCACCCGGTCAAACGGCTCGCCCACTCCCACCGCATGGCTCACCAAAATATTCCGCTGCAGCTGTTCCACCTGCTCCCGCGGAATCACCCGATCTTTAAACGCCCCAAATCCAGTGGTAATCCCATACGCCACCCGCCCTTCCCGCAGCATCGTCTGCACCGCCTGCGCCGCGCGCTTCACTTTCACCTTCGCTGCGTCCGCCAACTCCACCCGCGGCTGCCCCGCCTCGCTGTTCGCCACTTCAACAAACTGCTCCAGCGTCAGATGTTCACCATCCAGAATCACTGATCTGCACATCCTGCCGAGAGAATACCGCAGCAACCCCGAGCCTGAGTAATCTATCCGGGAATCGGGTCCGGATACCACTCGTCGAATCGCCGCCGCGACGAACAACGCGTCGCCCTCGCTTTCACACACCGCCGTAATGAAACAGCCGCCCGAGATACCCATAGATCGGATCTACGCCATCAATACGCAGCGTTTCAAGAATGGTGCGGTTTCCGAGCCACGCATCCGGCGTCCGCACGATCTCCGGAATGCGGGACGCTATCACTCGACGACGAAATAGCTGTGCAAGGTCGAGCAGTCGCTCCACAGAGGCCCGCTTCTCGCGCGGCACACCTCGCGTTTCCCATTCGACAATCGACTGCGCTCGCCGGCCCAACAGGTCGGCCATCTCGGCCCTGCTCAGCCCGAACACGTCCCGAATCTCCTGAAGCTCGCTGACCGTTCCTTTCATAAATCAACCATAACAGGCAAATTCGGACCCTGCTAGGACCCGAATCAACCACCGTAGGGCGGCCATTTTTGGCTGCGAGGCGGCTTTCCAGCCGCCTCTTTTCATCCGTCACAAAATGCCCAAGCGCCCGCCTCTCCCGTCCGACCCTGACACCTGTGCGCCAATGCACACTTCTCCATCAGCGGCATCATCGCATCTGCGTGCATGATTTAGGAAATCGGCTTCCTCTTGCAATAACTCATGAACCTGACCATTAAACTGCGCACCGCAACCTGCGCAGTATCCGGAACGCAACCTCGCTACTCGCCAGTTGCCACGTCACCGCATTTCGCAAATGGTAAACCGGAAACGACACCACAGCATCGGGAAACCAATAGTCAATAAATCGAAAAATCATCGACCCCAACGCGCTCGCTCACGTGGCCGAAGTGCCAAACGAGAGAAGGTAAAGAAAAGCATCTCGCGACGCCTCCAAGCGGCCCGTTCGCTCCGGCAGCACTGCCCCCTCACTCGTTCCCAATACCCCCGAGTGCTCCTAAAACCACAACCTCCGGCCAGCCGCGCTTCACAAGCAGTGCGACTAAGAATTCAAGAACTGTATGGGCTTTAGCAACTGGGTTGTAAATCCGGGTTAACCGCGGTTAGATATTTAAGATTGGCGAAAAATGTCTGACTTCATTCATCACTTCGCGCGCTTAAGGAACGAAAGCGATCTTGAAAGAAAGAGCAAAGAAAAGCGCCGTCCTCGGCGGCTCCCCCGAATTGAACCAACAAGGCACTGCCAAGCCGTCAAGTTATTGGACATACTCATTGTTATTCGTAGGGAATGTCCACTTCGGTAAAGCTGCCGGTTGTGGCCGAGTTCACTGCTGCTACAACTCTATCAATGTAACGGTGCACCGCCGGCCGCTGCGAGTTGCCAAGTATCACGATGGCAATGCGACGGTCTTTGAGGTTTTGCTGGTACTGGATATTTTTGTCTGTCGATAGCAAAACATCAAACCCGGCTTCTTCAGCAGCCTTCAGCAAGGCGCCGTTGTTCAATCTATCCCAACCTCTTTCAATCGCTTCTATTACGGTATGACCCTTAAGCCAGCGAGCAATGCTCCGGGGCGTGCCGTGGTCAAAGAGAATGAGCATCGACGGGCGCGGTTCGCACCGGGGGTGGGACGGGCGTTCCCAAGCTCTGTGCCGCGAAATGCAATACAGCGTTGATTTGTTCGCGCGTGACGGAGAATTCCTCCATAACTTCTTCCACGGTCAAGCCAGCTTCCAGATTCTCAAATACCGTTGCAACCGGCATGCGGGTGTCTTTAAACACCCATGCGCCGCTGACTTTGCCGGGGATGCTCTCCACGGCAGGACATTGGGACCAATCAAGAGTTGAAGTCATTGTGATAACCCTCCTTTTATGGTAGCGTTTAGCCACGTTTTGATTGCAACGTCGAAAGCCCAAAAAAGGCCCGTTTCTTTTTGGTCCCCAAACCTACCCTTTGGGAGACCAAACAAATAGAGTGAGGGCGTTTCGCAATTGCGGCTATCACTTTGCCGCTTAACGCGCTATCTGTGGCAGTACTTGCCGGTTCGAGGCGTATTGTCGGCCATCCGGAAGCTGGCCGAGCACCCGGATCACCCATTCCAAAACCGACACGCTGCAACATGCAGTCAACGCCGGTTTATCTCCCCGCTCAATCCCGCGACCTGACCTCATTCATCACTTCGCGCGCTTTAGCAACGCAAGCGATCTTGAAAGAAAGAACAAAAGAAAAGCGCCCTTCCTTTGCGGACGGCGCTTTCCGTTTCGATCTTCGTTTGGACCGCTTAACTGGCCTTGTTGCCCTCTAGCTTGGTGACCCGGTCCGCGAGGTACTCCATCTCCGCGTCGACGGCTCTGAGCGTCGCCGTATGCGTGCGCTGGCGCGCTTCCATCGGAGAAGCCCACTTGTGAAACTCAGTGAGCAGGCTCGTCTCGACGTGCTCTAGCCCTTCCTTGGTTGCGAATCTGCTGAACTGTTCAGTCAGCCACTGTTTGTCTTCGTCTATTAGGGCCATCTTTAATTACCCCATTTTAAGCGGTTACCCTATGAGACACTGCTCACTCCGCGCGCTCGCTGCCGGGACGTCGGCGTCGGAAAACGGCGTTGTACTCCACGAACTCTGGGAGGCGTGATCCACCATAAGGCCACTTCCCAAGCGAACGGCCGAAAAAACGGATACTTCCCGGATGCCCCGTGATTTGGGAGTTGGCCGCAATGACCAACCGGTCACTTCGACGATGTGTCGACTTTACGTAGACTCGGTTTCTAGAGCGTGGTTCTATTGTCCCGAAAGGGTTAAGTTTCGGGACTGTTTGTCAGCGATCACACGACCGCGTCAAAAATATCAGGGCTCCCAATACCACCGCGTTCCCAATAAAGACCAAAATTCTGGAAACAACCTGACCGAAACTTCTGCCAAAAACGACAAGGCTCTCATCAGACTCTCTTTTGCGGAGCCCCACCTCAGTCAGCCCCATCCCAACGAGAAAAGAAAAGAAGTAAGTTAAACCCACTGCCATAACGGTAAATAGTATTTGGACAACAGGGCCATCCGTATCGAATTGCGTCAAATACACGACAAGCATGTAAGCGAGGAAGCTTAGGAGGATCGGCATGACGCCGATAAAAAATATGGCCTGAAGTATTCGCCTGGTTTTTCGGGAGGGCCCAACTTGTGAATCTGCCCTTCTCTCATTCTCGAGTTCCTTCTCCATGGCCTCCTGCCGCTTCTGGTACAGGTGGACCAGATATATAGCAGCCCCAAATGCACCCACAAAGGCACACAACCATAAAAAGTACTGTCCATAAAAAACAGCTAATGGGATGTAAGTATAGTACTTAGGCAGATCAGGCCGGTTGGACTCAGACAGTGTGAAATAGCTCAGGGTTGTGTAGAAAAGCCACACTCCAATCAGAACAAGTCCCCACCTCCACAGCAGTACTTTGTTATCTCGTTTTGCAGGCGGCCGTGTGGGTGTCAAGTCGTCCCTCCCCTGTCGATAGTGAATGCCCAAACACTATACAGCATGGAGGGAGGGGTGAGCACCGCACAGCGGGCATGCGGAGCGCGTGTTTTACAAACGGTCCTTTGCGCAACACGCCCTGAACGGGTTTGCGGACAGTCCTCCAGCCGGGAGCGCTTCCGGCCCGCCGACCACTTGGGACTTTAGTCCATCGCTCCACTCAGTGCGCGACCGGCAGACGCGGCAGACGGCGGCAGACGCGGCAGACGCCCGGCGACACACTTCCCTTAAATATGTGATATGCTGCTGCCCGGAGGAAACAAATGTCAGGAATACGATCTGCACTAGCAGGGGCGATGATTGTCGGGCTCTGGAGCAGGAAAACATTGAAGCTAATGGCCGTCACTGGCCTCTTCGCTGCCGCGTTGACCTTCACCAGCACGATGGCGCAGGCGGGTCTGATCCTGAATGGCGGGTTTGAGTCGACCACCGGCGGCACGGCGCCAGGACAGTGGGGTACGTTCTACGCGACCAACTGGACGTGTGCCGGCCCAAACTGCGCTGCTGGCGCAGTCGGGGTTTTTGCCCCCGGCACGGCTGTGTCGGGTGGCGGCCCATTTACGATCTATCCTGGTTCCCCTCCTTTCCCTTCTACGAGTCCCGCAGGTGGGAATTTTCTCGGGGTCGATGCCTGCTACAACGTTCAGGGCGGCACTGGCGCACCCTGTTCACCCTCAGCCATCACCTCAGTCGTCTATCAAGAAGTTGACACCCCCGGAGGTCTGCTGGCACCGGGAAATTATGTCGTGACTTTTCTGCAGGCAGGTGGGCAGTGGGTCGGCTATTCGGGCGCTACGACCACGCAGTGGGAGGTGGGATTGGGTAGCACCTGCCTCTTCAGTTGCACCAACAGTGCCAGCTTTGTAGGTGAGATTGATTATTCCCAGTCGATGGTAAATGCCCCGGGAGGGAATGGAACGACTGGGACATATGTAGGGTGGGAACAGCAAACGGTATCCTTCACAGTACCCTCCTCGGCAGCCACGACGCCCCAGTACCTTAGTTTCGTCCCGATTGGGAACGTTAACATCCCGCCGGTTGTCTTCCTCGACGGCGTCGATCTGGAAACGGCTCCGGAGCCGAGCACTAGCTGGACGCTGGGCGGTGGCCTGCTCGGGCTGAGCGCCGTCGGCCTGCTTCTGCGCGCCAGGCGGAGTCCGGGCGTCGTCGGCCCCGATACTGTGCCTAACCCGCAAGGGAGGGGCAGCGCCGCTCCTGACCGTGAATGAGATCGCTGTGGCGTGCTGACTTGCCAAGAGAGGACCGGTGCCGCAGTTGGTCTTTCCCTATGTGCCCGCTTTGCTGAAGGACATCCTCCGCCTATGTATCTGGCTGGCCGTGCCTTGCGCGTTATTCCTTCCGCTGGAACGGGTTTTCGCGCTGCACCGGCAGAAGGTGTTCCGCAAGGAGGTCGCCGTCGATATCGGGTATTATTTCGTCAACGGCTTGCTGATCAGCGTGGCGCTGAGCGCTCCGCTGGGCTTGGTGGTCCGGGGCGCCCATCATTTCGTGCCCAGCGGCTTTTACGCCATGCTCGCCGAGCTACCGGTCTCGCTGCGTGCCGTGCTGGCACTGGTGGTGGGCGAAGTGGGCTATTACTGGGGCCACCGGCTCAGCCACGAAATCCCGTTCCTCTGGCGTTTCCACGCGGTACACCACAGCGCTAGACAGATGGATTTTTTGGTGAGCAGCCGCGGCCATCCGGTAGACCTAGTGGTCTCGCGCCTGTTCACGCTGGCGCCGATTTACGTCCTAGGGATCGCCAATCCGCTGAGCGCGTCGGGCAACATCCTCGTAATTCTGGTGCTGGTGGTCAGCTCTAACTGGAGCTACCTGATCCATGCCAACGTGCGCTGGCGCCTCGGCAAGCTGGAATGGCTGATGACTAGCCCCGCGTTCCACCACTGGCATCACACGCGCACCGGAATGGTCGATCACAACTACGCGACCATGCTGCCCTGGGTGGACCGGATCTTCGGCACCCACCACTTGCCGCAGGAGTGGCCGGAGGCCTACGGGATAACGGATCGAATGCCGGAAACGCTGCCCGAGCAACTGGTCTACCCGCTGTTCTCCCAGCCGCCGGTGCCCACAGCGGCGCAGGCCGGCGCAGCGAAACGATAGCCAAGGGGTGGCAACAGATATTCCTTCGAAGGCACCAACGTTTCACAAAGGGTAGGTTTTGGGATCGCCGTTTCAGCTTTGCCCGCGGCCCGAGCATCGCGCCGGGAAGTTCCGGAATTATTCAGCGTCGCGCAACAGGGCTTTGAAGCCTTCTTGCTCGAAATGCCGGTCGTTGGTAAGAACCTCTGTTAGCCCCTCTCGGCGCATGGTCTGCATGGAGACGCAATCGGTGAGGCTGTAGCCCTTATCAGGCCGGGCGGCATAAAGATCGAACCCGGCTTGAAAGCTTTCGCGGCTCTGGGGAAGAATACGGACATTGGGATCGCGGGCCAGCTCGCGAACGGTTTCTACGGCCCTGCGTCGCAGACGGAGACTGTTAGAAAAAAACGTCAGAAACTCGGCAAGGACTTCGTCGGTCGTAACGATGGGCGTGTTGATCAACGCGCTCTCTGCATGGACGGCCCGCTCGTAAAGCGCATCACCGGGGTCGGTCAGGGCAACCCAGTAAAAGGTGTCGGCGAAAACTGCCGTCATCGTTTAGGCAAGCCGTAAACGTGATGGTCTATCTGGTAGGCGCCACCTTCCGGGTATTCAGCGCGGGCTTCTTCCGGCAGGTCAGCCCATATCTCCCGTATGCGGGTTGAAAGCGGCCGGCGCGTCTGGCTGGATGCCGGCGGCGGCTCGGCGCTCTGCAGACGTTGTTCCACAAGATGCTGCAGCCATTGCTCAGCACTAACGCCCTGCGCTTGCGCCGCAGCCTTAAGCGCGGCTTCTTTTTCCGGTGGCAAGGTAAGGGTTAACGTCATGGCCATGAGTCCTTGTGGTTGTTCTCTTTCATCGTAGTAGATTCCGACGGCAAGCTTCGCTCATATTGCCAATTAGCGGCTACAAGGCAGCCCGCCCACTTTCAGGGCACGCGTGGCCAAATCACCAACAGCATAGAGAACGGTGGCTGCAGCACCCAATTTCCTGAAGCGTTCGACCTGTCCCAACACGGTTAAGTTTCGGGACGTACACGGCCACCCCGTGTGAGATGACTTTCGGGTATTTGGCAGCGCAGGAACGCAGCGGCCCCACGGGTTTTTCGCCATGCTCGATTAGAAGCAAGTCGATCATTTCAGCCGCGAGGCGCGGCCCGGAGCGTGACCCGCTTTTTGCTTTCAGAATGTCGAATGCCTGAATTGCTTCCCCCATTAGCCGGAAAACCCTGCTTCTACCCTTCACAATGATTAGATATGTTTCCCTTCCATGTGTCTGTTGACCAAACGAGAGACTGGCTCGATTACGCGCAGTTTGCCGCTACAATTGTTGCCGCTTTAGGCACCATGATCGTTGCCACTCTGATAGTTGAAGACTTCATAGTGTGGGTCGTTCGCAGCGAGGGCAAAACTCACTTTTATAGGCACCGTCGAATATGGAAACTGGTGGGATGCCATTCAGAAGGCCCGCATGTTGTTTGACAAAGAGGTTTTTGAATATATGACGGTCGTGGAAAAGGCTGCGGGAGCTTATCACGTCGCCGTCACGAGAATGGCTAAAAACTCTGCCGACATGCAGGCCATTGAAGATGAGAACCGACTACTGAACCAACTCACGATTACGCTTCGTGAGCAACGCTTTGAAGTTTTCCGCCCCTATCTGGCGCTCTTTCAAAAAGCGGTAGCGCGGGCGTGACGTTGCCGCCGAAACGTGGTAAAAGCTACGATGGAAGGAGGGTACAAAAATGGCAAGTCTTGATTGGTCCGAATGTCCCGATGTCGAAAGCATTCCCGGCAAGGTAAGCGGCGCATGGGTTTTGAAAGGAACCCGTATGCCCGTATCCGCGATTTTCGAGAACCTTGAAGCCGGAGCCAACATAGACGACATCATGGAATGGTTTGACGGCCTCAACCGCGAACAGGTCAAAGCCGTGATCGAATTTGCTGCCCGAAGCCTCGACAGAACTCCGCAATACGCGCCGGTTCCTTAATGCGGGTTTTGTTCGATCAGGCAACACCTGTACCCATTCGCCCATTTCTAACCGGCCACGCCGTCAGCACCGCCGCGCATGAAGGATGGGACAAACTTCAAAACGGCGATCTTCTTAACGCGGCAGAAGCCGCAGGGTTTGAAGTTTTTCTGACCACTGACAAAAACATTCGGTATCAGCAAAACCTCACAGGCCGAAAAATAGCCATCGTCGTATTAGGGCAAGGACGTTGGAGCCTTATCAAGCCGCATGTGGCGCAAGTTGTCGCAGCAGTGAACGCGGCCACCCCCGGCAGCTATGCCGAGGTTGAAATTCCTTACGAGTAAAGTTTTACCGCCGACCGCGCCGCCGTGGGCCTGTTCCACGACCGCCGCCTGATCTGTTTCCGCCCCGGCTACTTCTTGGCGCAAGGTGCTCGTAGCACTTTCGTTTTCTCCCCGGCAAGGATACGCCGCAAACACTGCATTTGCCCATACACCTATTTAATCGGACTCGGCGCAACCTCACTTTGTGGGATGATGCTTTTTCAATATGGCGTTGATTTTATGCCCGGATTCCTTCTTCTGATGCATCTGAAGCCGCCGAATTTCACAAAGCCGCGAAAGCTCTTCAAGATCTGATTTTTCCTGAACAACCTTGAGAGTGGGTTAACCTGAACCCATGAAAATCAGAGTATTTGACCAATCCGGCAACAAACAGGATTTCGATGCTACACACGCACCGCACATAGGGGAATGCTTCATGCTGACTTATGGCAGTGCTGGCGCAGTGGCGACCAATCACTATTTTCGCGTCAAGGACGTAATGCACTTGCTTGACTACGATAACCGCGCAGCCATTCTTGTAGAAGAAATTCACAATCCGCCGCAGTGGTTCGATGAGTAGGCCAAAAAAAAACGCCCGACCGGAGCCGAGCGTTTCATCTCCAATAAACGGTGTTTCTTAGTACTCGTTGCGTAGAAAACGAGATGTGTTTCTCGCTGATATGCCGCGAGTTCCCTCCATTGCTTTTTCGTAGGCCGCGTATTCGTCGGCCCTTCTGTCAAGATCGTTTGCCCATTTTGCAAAACTTGGGTCTTGAAACATTTGTTTAAGTTCACCTGCCGTTAATATTTTTCTTTCTTGGCCGTCCATGATGCTGCCCTCGGTTAATGGTTGAGAACTCCGAAAGGCAGGAGCCTATCAGCAAACCGCGCAACTAAAAAGCCCCTTGTTGGTTTGGTTAACGCTGTCGTTGGGCCAAAAAGGAGGAATGACGCCTCAAGCTGCAAACCCGCATGAATATTGGGCTAGCGTTGCGTCAAAAATCAGGGTCAAAAAGTGAAACCATGAAAACACGCCCCCCTGACCTCGAAAACATCAACGACAATTTGCCGGTTGAAGATCAATTAGAGATCGTTCGCAAATGGGCCGAACAAATGGGCTATGAGGTTGTCGCCGCCACGCTCCAACGTGCTCTTGACGAACTGGACAACCTGCGCAAGTGATAATCCTGCAAAATAGGGTGGTGTCATTTTTCGACTTTGCAGACCCTTATAAAACAGGGCTTTCGCTAATCGTGGACACCCTGCAAAATAGGGTATACCCAGCGTCCCAACAAAAAACGCCGCCTCACATTCCCGTAGTTGGAGCCAAAGCAGGTTTTTTCGCGCTAGCCAAGCTTGTTTCAGAAGCCTTTACTTGCTCGATCAGCTTCCCTTTTTCATTCCGTTCCATGTCGCTGATGATGTGACCTTCGTTGTCTCTTATAACGGCCCACATCATTTTGCCGTGTTCTGAATGTGTTGTACGGGTCCAGCCTTCCGAAGTGGTTACGGAGGTATCGGTTGCTTTAACTTTCTTTCCGTCATCCCGGATTGACCAGTCATTCGTAACGGCCAGTTTGTTTTGAGAAGCGTCCGTTTTTTGCTCCGTCACTCTCGTATGGTGAACATCATTCTCATCGACTGCAACACCAGCCGTTTTGACCACGCCATTTTTGAGATTTACGGAAGTGGCATTTGAAACCGCTACTGGGGGTAGTAGCCACATCCAACCGAAAACCTCCGTTAAGGAAT
>PMQB01000222.1 GCA_003169195.1 Bryobacterales bacterium | reverse complement strand
CCCTCAAGCAGGAATTGATGCAGTGGCGGCGCTGGTCCGTTTGCGCCCCTATATTCGACACCGATGACGACGAGTCCCCACACGGGGAGATTCAATTCGGGCGGGGTATGCGCTGAGTCACATGCGGCGTCGGTTTCGAGGTAGGTGCTTCCGATCAGATTGCGATCTTGATTGTCTTTCAAGCGCGTGAACACGGCGGTGATGACGTTCGGTGTTTGCGGCGGTGGCAAGAGTTCCACGGAAAGAGGGCCCTTGCCGCTGCGTTCGTAAATGACCCTTGTGTTCAGTGCAGGGGTAATCATGCCCTCTTCGCAAGGGCCTTGATGGTTGCCGGTAGGAATACGAAAACGGATGTCACGAACGTAAAAGGCTGCCTTCTGTGGTTGAGTAACTGTGATGGCGACTCGCTCTGAGACGGCCGAGATCTGAGAGACGGTTTGAACTTGGCCAATATAAAGGTAATTAAAGACGATCAGCGTAGCGCCCACAACCAGGAACATGGCAATTTTAAGTGAGGTCCGCAGCCCGTTCTTGAACCGCGGCAAACCTAACGTAACGACACCTTGAATACAGACTTGCGCGAACTGAATCCTTCTTGTACTTCGACAACTAAATCGTAATCGTCAGGTGGGGGGTTAGTGAAAGTGCAGGAAGACGAAAAGGAAATATTGTTGCGCTCGGGTGTGGACTCGCAGATACTTCCGATCAGCTCGGAAGTACCCTTCTTGCGAAGAGAGACCGTAAGATGTTGTGCATCGGCATTTAGATAGGCGACGAGGGCGGGGCTGCTAACATCTGGTGTAATCCTGGCGGGGACGCGCAGACTTCGATCAGCGGAGTTGCAATCGTCGACAAGGCGAATTGAGACAGCCATTTCAACGACGGGGTAGTTGTGCAGTTCCTTGACGTGTTTGCTTGGCGCATCAAACGTTCCTGCACCGGGCCGATTGGGAAGCTGATAGAGGTTCTGGGCGAAATAGCGGCCGTCTTGACTTGAGATTTCGACGCAGGCCTTTAGGTTCTGGAGAGCAGGTGTTAGAAGAATGCCTACTTGGTCTGGCTTGAAGGGCAAGCTTGTCTTGGGCGGTCCCCATGCTAGGCCGACTAATAAGCTAAGCGCGGAGACTTTGGGATCGCCAAAGGTTTCGACATAATCCGTCCGCGGGTTCACCCGGCTGATGAGTTGAGCGCGGATGCCCGGTGCCAGACCCGCAAAAAGGGCGCCCGCAAGTGTTACTCGCAAGACGACGGTGGATGTCGTCACTGATCTAGTCTAACTGAAGTGGGAAGTCCCTGCGCATCTTATTTCGTTAAAGACGATGCTGTCCGTTTGAGGAGAAATCCGTCATAACATGGAAATCATGTCGTTGCGCCATTGCTCTTTGATCTTCCTCTGTTTTGTTGCGGCTGCCCAAAGTGTGGTTACACCTTCTGGGAAATGGGTTTCCAACCTCAAGTATTTCGCCAACAACAACTACGACCGGATGGAGTTGGAACTGACTGGGACGAAGCTGGTTGGCAAGCTGGGAAACGATTCTTTCGATGGCACCTTCCGAGATGGCCGGATTGAAGGTGTCGTGAAGCTGTACGGAGATGAACTGGTCACACTGCGGGGTGAGCTGAAGGGCGACCGGATCGAAGGTACAGTTACTTACGTTGGAGAAAAGTTGGACTTCCCATGGGAGGCGTATCGGGAAGCGCCGAAGAGTGCGGGGGTGCCGAAGACGCACGTTTTTGAACCAACACAGTTTGAACATTATTTCTCCGATGCGATCGCGCCCGTGTTGCATGTGAGCCCGGGCGATACGGTGAAGACGTGGTCGGTGGATGCGGGAGGGACGGATGCGAAGGGGGTACGGCGGACGTCCGGGGGCAATCCTCTGACGGGCCCGTTTTATGTGGACGGTGCGATTCCTGGGGACACGCTGGTGGTGCATCTGAACCGGCTGCGACTGAATCGTGATTCGGCGATAAGCAGTCCGCTGATTGTGAACAGTGCGCTGAATGCGGGGTATGTTGCTGATCGAAAGAAGGTTAGCGATTATGATGCGGATTGGAAGTTGGACCGCGAGGGCGGGTTTGCGTCGCTGCAGAAACCGACGGAGACGATGAATAATTACAAAGTACCGCTGGCACCGATGCTTGGGTGTGTGGGCGTGGCTCCTGGGGGAGGGAACCGATTTCGTTCGGGCTATCTGGGCAGTTTTGGCGGCAACATGGATTACAACCAGGTGCGCGAAGGCGTGACGATTTATTTGCCAGTGAGCGCGATGGGTGGTCTGTTGTTTGTGGGCGATGGGCACGCGCTGCAGGGTGCGGGGGAATTGACGGGGAACGCGCTGGAGACATCGATGGACATTGAGTTTACGGTGGATTTAGTGAAGGGCGGCGCGCCACGGTTTCCACGTATGGAGAACAACGAGTTCTTGATGGCGAGTGGGATTGCGGGCAGCTTAGATGAAGCGTTTCGGCAGGCGACAACGAATTTGGTTCTGTGGCTGGAGAAAGACTACAAATTGAATCCGGCGGAGGTGTCGTCTGTGTTGGGGACGGCGATGGTGTATGACGTGGCGGAGGTGGTTGATCCGCAGGTGCATGTGGTGGCGAAAGTTGCGAAGACGAGGCTGGCGGGACTTAAACGATGACCAGTTGTAATTCTGGGGCGAGTTGTTGGATGTCGTTGGGATCGCTGGTGAGGACTGGCTGAACGGCGCGCTGGGCGCAGATGACGACGTGCGCGTCGACAATGTCGGACGTGTGCGTGCGAGCGAGCATGAGGCCGACGGCGGTTGCATCGGGACCGTTGAGGTGAACGAGATCGGTGCCCGGTTGGCGAATGAGGCGTGAGATGAGAGCTTGCCTGGCGGGATTGCGAATGGCTTGGGCGAGTGCGGTGGCGGGGATGGTAATGCGTAGGCCGAGCTCTTGGGCGCGCGAGACGAGCGCGAGGACGCGGCGGTCTTTGCGATCGAGCGCGATCAGACCGCCCGCATCGAAGGTGATGCCATTCATGCGGTGTGGTGTTTGCGGGCGGGCATTTTCTTTTGAGGCGGAGGTCCGGAGAGAATTTCATCGGCCCATTGGCGTTCCTTTGGGGTGAGGGGGCCGCCTGTTTCTGCCAGTGAGGTTTTCAGAAGTTCTTGCCAGCCAGCCGCATCGTGGAGGGCGATGTTGACGGCGTGTTGGACGAAGCCGGAAACCGTTCCCGCTTGGCCAGCAGCGATCAGGGCGTGGATCTGTTCGAGCTGGTCACGTTGGAGGGTGATGGTGAGTTTGGAGGTGGCCATACCAAATACCATACCATCGGAGGAGAGCGGAAGACAAGCTACTATTTGAAAAAAATGCGCCAAGTGGTGACGATCAGCGTGTGCGTGACGATGGGGACTTTAACGCTGCCGGTGCGCGCGTAGGCGGTGGCGCAAACAAGGCCAAGCAGCGATGCGACGGAGGCTTGCCGCCAGTTAGGAAAGGTATGGAACCAGAGATGGGTGGCACCGAAGACTAAAGCAGAAATAATGATGGCTAAGGTGCGCGAGGGAAGGTGATTGAGCAGAGCGCGGGTGATGACGCCGCGGAAGAACAGCTCCTCGCCAAGCACGGTGACCCAAAGGAAGCCGAAGAAGGTACCAACGGCGATGCCGGACACGCGCCACCAATCGCCGGTGAGCGGGGACCAGCGGACGTCATGAATGCCGAGGGCGAGGAGAATAATGGGGATCACGGCGATGATGTAGTAAATTGCGCCAATACGCCATTCGGCAAGCGCAGGCCAGAGGCCGAAATCACCGGGATCCCATTCGCGCAGGACGAGTAGGGCGACGATGCCGAGCCTGATCCACATGAGTTGGCCTAATATCTCAGCGTGAACGTGCCGATCAGGTCCTATATAGATTCGGCTAAATACATGTGTTATGAACGGGGCGGCGGCGATGACCAGAAAACCGAAATCGTAGGCGGCGCGGCGCGGTAAGATGACATGCCAGAAAGAAAAAACGGCGGTGAGAGCCACTAATAGGTAAAACGCATTGCTATGGAGCGTTTTAGCCCCTAAGCTGAAAATAAGGTAGGGGACCAGCGCACTGAACCAAAGAAGGGCGGCTTGCGCTCTCGCGGGACGAAATGCTGCGAACCAATTCCGCGTCTGTACAAAGACAGATGCAAGGTAACAACCAATCTCTACCGCTAAGGCGGGGAGTAATGCCCTTGTGATCCAGGGGGAGTCGGGAAATTGTTTAGAGTAGACCAGATCCGCGGCCAGCAAAGCGATCCATGCGCACGCTAACACTATGAAAAACGGTCGGACCCTCCTTAGCATCGCCCTCATCGTAGCATCGGGCCTTAGCGCGGCTGAACCGCCTGCCGGTTTCCTGCGCAGGATTGCCGAGCGCGAGACGGCTAACGCGCGTGCGCGGGAGAATTACACTTTTCGGCAGTCGGTGGCGGTGCAAGAATTCGACGTGCATGGCGCGATTACGGGCGAATATGGCGAAGTGCGGGACGTGACTTATTCGCGGGCGGTGGGGCGGTTCGAAAAAGTAATCGTGCCGGGACATAGTACGCTGACCCGGGTGCGGCTGACTAAAGAAGATTTCAATGATATTCGGAATATTGAGCCGTTCCTGCTGACGACGGAGACAGTTTCGCTCTACGAAGGCCGGTACGAAGGCGAAGAAACGATAGACGGTGTGGTGTGTTTTGTGGAGCATGTGCGGCCGAGACAGATTTTGTCGGGCCAGCGGTTTTTTGAAGGAACGCTGTGGGTGCGCGAGACGGATTTTGCCGTAATTCGAGCCGAAGGGCAGGCGGTGCCACAGATTGACAACTTAAAAGAGCAGAATTTGACGCCGCATTTCACGACGATTCGGCACGAGATCGATGGGAAATGGTTCTTTCCGGTAGAAACGTATTCGGACGATACGCTGTTCTTTCGCGATTTTCCGCAGAGATTGCGGACGATTGTGCGGTATGTGAATTATAAGAAGTTTGAGGCGGAATCGACCATTACGTTTGGGGAGACGGAAGTGACGCCGCCCGAGAACAAAATTCCCGAAGTGAAACCGCCCGCTGGTCAGAAGTAGTTTCGCTGCTGTTTAAGATCGGCCAAACTGTTTTTCAAGGCCTCTGGCAAATCGACCGGGCGGCGAGTGGCTCGATCTACATAGACGTGCACAAAGTGGCCTTGAGCGGCGGCGAACTCATCGTCTTCGCGAAAAAGGGCTACTTCGAACCGCACACTGGTTCTGCCAATCCGTGTTACGCGAAGGCCAGCGGAGATACGGTCTGGGAAGGCGAGCTCTTTGAAATAGCTGCAAGCTGTTTCGACCACCAAACCAATCACCGAACCGTTTTGGAGATCGAGCGCGCCTGTCTCGATGAGATAGCGATTCACGGCGGTATCGAAATAGCTATAGTGGACGGCATTGTTGACGTGGCCGTAGATATCGTTATCCATCCAGCGTGTCTGAATGTCGCGAAAGTGTAAGAAGCCGGTGCGGGGCCAAGGTTTTGGGCGTTCCAAAGTTACTCCGTTGCGGTTGCTACTAATTCGTTGCCCCGCCGGGAAAGATGCGGACAATGCCGCGCCATGTCGTTGGTGAAGGCTGCCAGATCCAGCGGGGCAATCAAGACGCTGCCGATGCCGTAGTTGATATCGAGGCGCTTGTCGTTGGTAGGTTTCACGCCTTTAATGCGGTCATAGGTAATCAGGCGCGTGGTGAGTCCGGATTTAATGATGAGCGCGTCGGGCTTGGTTTCGTAAGACTGGGGATAGGACACGCCGAACACGCCAGCGGCGGCCACCAGCGAGGCGAGACTCATCCACGGCCAACTCTGCATAATGGCGATGAACGCCGGTCCCACAATGCCCACAAGCATAGAGACACGCACCATCCAATCTACTCTTGCTTTGTACTTCATGGTTTCTCAGTGCACCGCTTCGAAGAGTCCAGCCGCGCCTTGGCCGCCGCCCACGCTCATGGTAACTACGCCGTATCGCGAACCATGGCGGCGAGCCATCTCGTTAGCCAGTGTGCCGGTGAGGCGCGAACCCGTCATCCCGAAAGGATGACCCATAGAAATGGCGCCACCGTTCACGTTTAACTTATCCATAGGGATGGCGAGTTGATCACGGCAGTAGAGAACTTGGACAGCGAACGCTTCATTTAGTTCCCACAAGTCTATGTCGTCAATGGAAAGCCCGTAACGCTTGAGAAGCTTGGGAACCACAAACACCGGGCCAAGGCCCATGTCCTCAGGCTCGCAGCCAGCTACGAGGAATGCACGGAAAATCAACTTATAGGGAATGCCTAACTCATCGGCGCGCTCGCGAGACATGAGCAAGGTGGCGGAAGCTCCGTCGGCCAATTGCGAGGAGTTACCCGCGGTTATGGAGCCGGTGCCACTAGCTAAGTCGAACGCGGGTGGGAGAGCGAGGAGGGTCTCTAGATTCGTCTCCGGCCGATTGCATTCGTCACGGTCACAGCAGGTTTCCGCAGTCCCAATGGACTCGCCGGTCAATCGGTCTAAAAGCGCCATAGTGACATACATAGGCGCGATCTCGTCGTCGAAGAAGCCTTCGTCCTGAGCGCGAGCCGTGCGCTGCTGGCTGATAAGCGCGTATTCATCTTGCGCGCCGCGACTAATTCGGTAACGATGAGCCAACATCTCCGCAGTGGTGCCGAGTTCCATGTATAAACCGGGCAAGGCGCGCGCCAGTTGTGGATGCGGATCTGTGATGCGCGGCGTAAGGCTGAAGCTTTCCACGCCACCGCCGATGGCCGCCTCTGCTCCTTCGTTCACAATTGCGTGCGCTGCCATAGCTATGGCTTCCAGGCCCGAGGCGCAAAAGCGATTTACGGTAACGCCGGGAACTGCGACGGGCAGACCGGCTAAGAGAACTGCCCGGCGAGCGATGTTGGCGCCTTGCGGCCCCCAAGGTTGTGCGCAGCCGAGGATCACATCTTCTACTTCCTGTACATCTAACAATGGGGTCCTGCGCAACACATCCGCAATACAGTGGGCCGCTAAATCTTCCGGCCGGGTCATGTTGAACGAACCGCGGTATGATTTGGCAAGCCCTGTTCGTGAACTAGAGATGACGACAGCTTCGCGCATGGTCAATTGAACTGTTTCATCAGTGTAACGTTGTTCTATTTTTTTCCAGGAGATTGTTGATGGCGGAACTTGTGCGTCTTACGCACCACGGCGATGTCGCGGTTATCACGATTGATAACCCACCAGTGAATGCATTGAGTCCAGGAGTGCCCGAGGGCATCGATTCAGCGCTCAAACAGGCGGTGGCGGATGCGAGTATTCGGGCGGTGGTCGTGATAGGGGCAGGTTCCACATTTATCGCGGGCGCAGACATTCGCGAGTTCGGCAAAATTGTTGCGGGCGAACGGCCGAAGCTTACGCTGCTGCCGTATTTGTTGGCGATTGAAGATTCGCCGAAGCCGGTGGTGATGGCGATTCATGGGCAGGCTTTGGGCGGCGGCTTAGAGGTAGCGATGGCGGGGCACTACCGTGTGCTGGCTGCTAAGGCGCAGGTGGGTCAGCCGGAAGTGAAACTCGGAATCATTCCTGGTGCGGCCGGAACGCAGCGGCTTCCGCGACTCGCCGGCGTTGTGAAGGCGCTGGAGATGTGTACCGATGGCAATCCAATCAAAGCGCAGGAGGCGGTGAGCCTCGGGATTGCAGACAAGATCATTGAAGGCGATTTGCTGGAAGGCGCAGTGGCGTTTGCGCGCGAAGTGGCAGGGAAGCCTGTTCCGAAAACGCGGGAACGAAATGAAAAGTTGCAAGGCGTGGCGCCGGCGGTGTTTGAAACGGCGCGTGCACAGGCTCGGCTGAAATACCGTGGTTTGCGAGCGCCGCAGGCGGCGATTGATGCTATCGAAGCAGCCACCAAAATGGATTTCACTGCGGGGTGTGAGGAAGAAGCGCGTCTCTTCAATGAAGTTCTTTTTTCCAGCGAAGCGCAGGCGCTGATTCACTCGTTCTTTGGAGAGCGGGCGGTTGGGAAGATTCCGGGGTTGCCGAAAGACATCAAGCCAATTGAGATTCGACGCGCGGCCATTATTGGTGCGGGCACGATGGGTGGCGGCATTGCCATGAACTATGCGAATGCCGGCATTCCGGTGATTGTCAAGGAAACTGCGCAAGAACCGCTGGATCGCGGCATGGGCCTTATTCGCAATAACTATGCCAAGACGGTAGCGCGTGGACGGCTTACGCAGGAAGCGATGGATCAGCGGATGGCGCTGATTACGCCGCAATTGACTTACGACGGGTTCGAGCAGGCAGACATCATTACCGAAGCTGTGTTCGAAAAGATGGAGTTGAAGAAGCAGATCTTTGGGGAGTTAGAGAAGATTGCGAAGCCCGGTGCGATTCTGGCGACGAATACGTCCACGCTGGATATTGATGAGATCGCGGCAGCGACAAGCAGGCCCACGATGGTGGTGGGCACGCACTTCTTTAGTCCGGCAAATGTGATGAAGCTGTTGGAGGTGGTGCGGGGAAAGGCCACGAGTCCGGAGGTGATCACGACAGCGATGGGCCTTGGGAAGAAGTTGGGCAAGGTGGCGGTGCTGGCGGGGAATTGTCACGGGTTCATTGGCAACCGAATGTTGGAGCCGTATTTCCGCGAAGCGCAGTTTTTGGTGGAAGAAGGCGCGTCGGTGGAACAAGTGAACCAGGCGATGTATGACTTCGGGATGGCGATGGGACCGCTGGCGGTGGATGACTTAGCAGGTTTGGATATTGGTTGGCTGATTCGTAAAGCGCGTGCACCGCATATGAAACCGGGGCTGCGCGTGCCGCTGGTGGCTGACAAGTTATGCGAGCAAGGACGATTTGGGCAGAAGGCGGGGCGCGGGTGGTCGAAGTATGACGAGAATCGGCGGCCGTCGCCTGATCCGGAAACGGCGGCATTGATCGAGAGCACGGCGCGGGCAGCAGGTATCGAGCGGCGCGTGATTTCGAATGAAGAGATTGTGGACCGCTGCGTGTTTGGATTGATCAATGAAGGAGCGCGCATTATGGAGGATGGCATTGCGCAGCGCGCGGTGGATATCGATATCACTTATATCTACGGCTATGGTTTTCCGGCGTGGCGCGGTGGGCCGATGTTCTACGCGGATACGGTGGGCTTGCCGAAAGTGCTGGCGCGGATTGAAGAGTTTGAGAAGAAGCACGGGGCGGATCTCTGGACGCCTGCGCCGCTGTTGGAGAAGCTAGTGGCGGAGGGTAAGAAGTTTAAAGACTTTGATAAGCAGAAGGAAGGCTGAGCGTTGCCTCTTACCCGGCGCACTCGATTCGCAATTATCGTGGCGAATGTTTTCCTCTATGCGGTTTTAACACTTCTGGCTAGCGCGGAAACCGAGATGCTTTACGGCGGCATCTCTATTGATCCCGCGCCCACGCCAATATCAGAGATGGTTGCCGACGGGATAAATTTCCCTGCTGCGTTTGTCGGCGAAGTAGTATTCCACGCGCTGCATGTTAGTTCCAGGGTGGAGCACGAACTTGGGTTCGAGATTATGGAATGCCTCGTCGCCATTCAATGGTTCGTTTTGACCTCTATCACGCAAAGGCCGCGTAGAGAATCTGGCTCGATTGCGGACATCAAGAAGTTCGTGTTTTGGTTGGCCGTTATCTTTACTTCTTACCTTTTGCTTAGTTACGAAATGTGGGGCGTGATGTCTCTTACCCTCACTCGTTTTTGGATGATTGATCGTTTTGCGGGCGGTCGTGCAAAGTTTTTGGAGCTTTCCACTTTTTGGTTGGTCTTTGGATTGTTTGCGGCTACGCTTTCATGGGTGCGGCGCTCTCGGGCGTGACGGTTGGCGGTGATTTAACAACGACATCCACTTTGCACCACAGGAGGGCGCCCGTGCCTGCCAACAGCGCCATTGGTATGAGCGGTGTGTCGTAGCTGCCGAACGTCTTCACTAAATATCCGAACATCGCAGACGAGATCGCGAAGCCTACTTGTCCCGCCGTATTCATCATGGCGGTGACGGCTCCGCTGCGTAGGCCGCCGATGTCGGCACAGACAGCGAACACGGCGGGTTGCTGAAACGTGATGCCGGCGTAAGCGAGGCTCAGGCACGCGATGAGAGCGATGTGGCCCATTGTAAAGAGTGTGCACGCGAGAGAGAGTGCGGTCAAAGATAGACCAGCGATGCCCACCCCGCTCCGCGACCATTTCACGCCGACTCTTCGGAGTAACCAGTCAACAGTGATCCCTCCTAAAAGATTCGCAGCCGCACCGAAGAAGTAGGGCAGCGACGACAGTGAGAGCGCACCTTCTGTGAAACCGCGGCCTCTTTCGAGATACGTGTGCAGCCAGATTTGGTAGAAGCTCATGGTGTACACGTAGCCCGCGGTGAGCGCCATGATGGCCCAAAGACTTCGATTGCGCAGAATGGGTTTCCAAGGAACGTGAGTGACGCTCAGATTCACATCAGTGACGCGGTCGCGAAATTGCCAAAACCAAACGAACGACCACATCACACCGATGGCCCCGAAAAGATAGAACGACATGTGCCAGCCGTAGCGTTGCTGGAGAGGGACCACGAGCAGCGGAGAGAGTGCGCCGCCTAGTTGGCTGCACATGATGAAAAAACCGAAGGCGCGGCCGCGCGTGGCGGGCGGGAACCACTGTGCAATGGCCACGGCCACAATGGGAAACGCACCGGCCTCGCCAGCGCCGAAGAGAAAGCGTACGCCGAGCAGCAGCGGATAGCTGAACGCCAAGCCCGTGAGGACGGTGAACACCGACCACCAAAGTACGATGCGCGTGAGAATTCGCCGCGCGCCAAAACGATCGCCCCAATGGCCAGTGGGCACCTCAAAGAGGCCATAGCCAAAACTGAACACCGTGCCGACCCACCCCCACTGTTCGGGCGAAATGCGTAGCGCGTCTTGCATGCGCGGTCCGGCCACCGAGATGCAGACGCGATCGAGGTACATGATGATCGCGAGAAGGCACAACAGAAAAAGATAGAAATGCGCGCGTTTCAATCGGGTAAACCAGCTTACCGCGAGGCCAACGGAGATTCCCGCAAACGGACATTCGTGCCAATTGCGAACAGTACTCCATAGCAAAAGTTCTTGCAAAAAAACTCCTATCTTTTGCGAACTAAATGCGTAGTTTGTATGGATAGATGTTTTGAAAGGATTCAGTAAGTATGAGAGTGCTGCTAACTCCCATTTTCTATCTCGCCGCTTTCTTGGCATGTCCACTCTGGTCGGAGACTAACGATACCGAAGAACAAACTAAGGCCGCTATCTCAGCGTTGACTGAGACGGGGGGCAAAGCCGCAGTTATCCTTTGGAACAAATTGGGCAACATACATCAGGCACAGTGGAGACTCAACGAAGCGGAGCAGGATTACAGGCACGCCCTCGCCATAAACCGTGCCATGTCCAGCCCGGGTGTGTTGGAAGACGCTTCTACTCTCAATAATTTGGCGACAGTCCTGCAGTCGCGGCGAGATTTTAAGGGGGCGGAAGCGTTACTGAATGAAGGGTATGCACTCTTAAAGAACAATAACTCAAATAGCAGTTCCGCCGCCGGTCCGCTGCTCACGAACTTAGGCCTCAACTATCAGCAGAGAGGTCAACTAACGGAGGCGGCCAGGATCTATCACGAGGCGCAGGTTTCCTTTGAAAGCGTTGGGGCGACCGGTACGGCCGAGTTTGCGTCCTTAGTTTCGAATTTCGGCCTGCTCAGTTTCGAAACCGGACACTATGAAGAGGCGATTGCCCGCCAACGGAGGGCACTCGAAATTCAGGCGAAACTTCCGTCGGTAGCGAACTTGGATAGGTCGTACGTGATGAATAATCTCGGGTTGGTGCTGGAGGCGAGCGGCGACTTGGCCGAAGCTAGGAAAAGTTTCTTGCAGGCGGCTGAGTTGGAGAGGAACGGGTCGCCCACGCTGACTCGTCATTTAGTTGAAACACTGAATAACCTGGCGGTGATTGAAGAAAAGATGGGCAGCTACCAAACTTCGCGCACCTACCAGGTAGAGGCGCAGCGCGTGGCCCAACAATGCTTCTCGGCTGACGATCCCTTATGGGCCACGATCTGGAATAATTTGGGGTTGCTTGCGCTGCTGCAAAAAGACCGGCGGGAGGCGAAACGGGAATACGAGAAAGCGGCTACCCGTTGGCTGCGCACGTTGGGTCCAGCCAGTCCCCAGTATGCTGTCACCCTATCGAATCTAGCCAGTCTGGAAAGCGTAGCCGGTCATCACAAAGAAGCCGAGCAGATGGCCGAGCACGTGCTGGAAATTGATCGAAGGTTTTTGGGTCCTGAACATCCGCGCCTTGCTGCTGACCTGACGAATGTAGCCACAGAAATGTTTTACCGGCACAAGGTGGCAGAAGCGATTGATGTATTGCTGCATGCCAAAACGATTTTGGAGAAGGCGAATGTTACCAGCACGCTGGAGTTTGCGCGCACGATGGATGATTTAAGCGCGGCTTATGAAAAGCTCAAGCGCTTTTCGGAAGCGAAGCAGTCCTTTCTATTGGCTATTCATACCTATGAATTGCAGCAGGCTCCGCTGTTGCCACAGTATGCGGTGTGTCTGCATCACTATGCGAATCTACTTCGAGAGATGCAAGATTTTGCAAACGCAGAGCAGGTGGAAGCGCGGGCTATGCGAGTGGATGTGCAAGGAGTGCTGAGCGCACAAAAGAACGCGGCTGTTTCTGGGTTCCGCTAACTAAGAAGACGCACTACTTCTCCGTTCGCGCGTCGGCATCGATTGAGAAATCGGGGATACCGGCGAATTGGTGAGCTTTGACCTTTTTCGCCTTCATCATAACCAGCGTAGGCACGCCACTCACTTTGGGGGCTTGGCAGTTCTGGAGATCGATGCCGTCAACTTGATCGAGCACGAAGGCAGGACGAAAATCATCTTTTGTGAACCCAACGTCGATGTCTTGTAACTCGATCCCTTTGGCATGACGGATGAAGAAACCGTACGCGGGTAGAATGCCGAACATGGAAGGCTCTGGATACTCTTTCTCGCGCTCGGGCGTATCGAATGGCTCGCGCGGAGGAACGCCACCGGTGGCGCGGTAGAAAAACGAATTCACCAAATCGGCAGGCTGTTTGGCCGCGGTGTCAAGACTGAATCCACCGCGCGAAACGATGCGAATGCCGCGCAGGGTGATGTCTTCCACATCATGGCCGGGAATGCCGCTAATGATGGAAGGGTAGCGCGGGTCGGCGTCATAGGCAACGACGTTGCTGATCATGATGCGCTTGATGGAGCCAATTGGTGGAGAATTGGGTGCGCGCATGCGGCTGCCGAGGCGGATAAAGATGGGCGCGTTGGATACATTGCGCATGGTGATGTTGGAAACCGTCACGTCTTCAATATGGGAACCATCGACACTTTCAAACGCCAAGCCGCGCGAGGTATCGAAGACAATGTTTGAGATGGTGATGTTATGAAAATCACCCTCCGATTCCGTGCCGATCTTAATTCTGCCGGTAGGTCCGTCGCGATCGGGCGCTTTTTGCACGCTGTGTTTGTAACTGCCATCGAGGAGTGAGCCGATCTCGAAGCCACTCACAAGACAGTTAGTGATCGTTATGTTCTCGCTGGCGCGCGCGACTCCAAGCGCGTGCGTGCCTTTCAGCGTAATGGCGTCATCGTTCGGAGAGTTGATGCTGGAGTTAGAGATGCGCACATTGCGGCAGGAATCAATGTCGATGCCGTCGCGGTTGGTATCGATCATCACGTTATCGATGGTGAGATTGTCCACACCAGTGGCAAGAAGGCCGAAATGGCCGCCGTTCGAAATGGAGATGTCGCGCAGCAGCACGTTGTGACAGAGCTTGAGAGCGATGGCTTTGTCCCCAGCCGCGCCGCGCTCGCCGCGGGTGAGAGCTTTCCCGGAGATGCGCCCTCCGCCGATGATGGCGATGTTTTCGAGATTCTCTCCCCAGATGAGGCTGTTATGAAAGTGGCTGTGGCCGAAGTCTTGATATTGGTTCCACTCATTGGCTTCTGGGACGTCGTAACTGGCGGGGTCGGCACTGGCTTCGAGCACCGCGCCGCGGTCGATTTGGAGGGTGACGTTGCTGCGGAGGTGTAACGATCCAGTGACCCAGTTACCCGCCGGGACCGATACCACTCCACCGCCGGCAGCGGAGGCAGCCTTGATGGCCTTGTTGATGGCCTCGCGGTTTTGTGTTTGCCCATCGCCTTTAGCGCCGAAAGTGGTTATGTCGAAGACGGCGGCATGAAGCGACGATGCGGCGGCAAATGTGAGGAGAAGTCTATGCGCCCTGAACTTTGCGTGATTTTCCTTGCCACAATGCATCGCGAATCTCCCGCTTCAAAATCTTGCCCGTTCCTGTCTTGGGCAATTGCTGTTCCGAAAAATGAATNNGCTCGCCCGGCTTCAGCACTACGGTGGCCACGGGAATTTCGCCCCACTTCGGATCGGGCGCCGCCACAACAGCGCACTCAAACACCGAGGGATGCGCGAAGATCGCTTTCTCCACTTCGATAGATGAAATATTTTCACCGCCGCTGATGATGATGTCTTTCTTGCGGTCGACAATGTGCGCGTACGTTTCCTCATCCCACACGGCCATATCACCGGTGTGAAACCAGTCACCGCTCATCACAGCGGCCGTTGCTTTGGGTTCGCCATAATAGCCGTCCATTACATTGTCGGAGCGAATAATGATTTCGCCCATGGTCTGGCCATCGCGTGCGACGTCTTTCATGTTACTGTCCACCACGCGCAGTTCCACGCCTACGACCGGCCAGCCCGCCATGGCGACATGGAAAAGACGGTCTTCCTCGTCTTTGTATTTCACCGTGTCTTTCGCGCGAGACATGGTCGCGACCGGACTCGTTTCGGTTAGCCCGTAGCCTACCGATATTTTGCACTTGAAGGCTTTTTCCAGGCGATCCACTAACTCAGGCGAGGAGGCGGCGCCACCCAGCATCACCTCTTTCAAGCTCGATGTTTTGTACTTGCCTAGGTCTGGCGAATTCAACAGCGCATTCGCCATCACCGGAACCAACGCCATGTGAGTGGCGCGCTCCTGTTCAATAATGCGCAGAACGAACGACGGTTCGAAACGACGCACCATCACTTGCTTACGCCCGGTCATAGCGGCCAACTGCGCCGCTCCCCAGCCGTTGGCGTGAAAGAGCGGTATGGTGTGCAGATCCACATCTGTATCTTCGTGGGCCTTGGTTGCGGCAACATTCAGGGCATGCAGATATAGGGTCCGATGCGAGAGCATCACACCTTTTGGTGTGCCCGTACTGCCACTCGTATAGAACAACTCTGCAACCTCGGTCTCATCAAACTTCGTCCAATCGGGCCGCTCGATGCGGTCCTTTTGGAGCAACTCTTGGTAGGTGAGATGCGCCTGGGGAATGGCTGAATCTGTGGCGACGTAGGTCTTGATGGCGGGGCAGTCTTTCCGAAAGGCGTCCACCAAGGGTGCAAATTCATTTTCAAAAATCAGAACACTGGCGCCCGAGTGATTCAGAATCTGCGTCAGTTCCATGGGAGTGAGGCGGACGTTGAGCGGCATCACAATGGCACGAATAAGGGCGGGGCCATAATAGCCTTCAAGCAACTGATTGGTATTGAAACTGAGGTAAGCAACGCGATCGGCGGGTTTCACGCCTAGCGACAGCAGTCCCGCCGCGAGCCGTTCGCAGCGTTCGCCAAATTGGGCGTATGAGAAGCGCTGGTCACCCGAAACGATGCCCTCCTTCATGCCGTAGAGGTCCACTCCCCGGTAAAGACAGCGAACGGGTGTTAACGGAAGATGCATGCGCGGCAAGCTCCAGTAAGTAGGATAACTGCTTCATTCAAGCTAGATGACGTAGCGTTCCCGGGTCAATAGGCGGCTAGCGATTTTCCGGCGGAGCGCTACTGCATCCACCGGATCATATACCGCCAAACGTCTTAGTACGGCCATGTTCTTATGCAGAGCCTCGCCTTCGGAACAGGCTCCCAACACGTTGCGCGCGGCTTGTTCAATTCGTGCCATGGCGTCTCGCAAGTAGACGGAGCACATCTCAGCGGCGATGCTGGCTTTGCCGGCCGCAGTGGCTTTGCGAGTGCGCAGCAAAGTGGATTCCATAGCGAACGTTTCCGTCACGATATCGGCAATGTTCATCATGACTTCCTGCTGCTTTTCCAATTCCGCCTGGTACTTTTGGAACGCCATGCCGAGTGTAAGAATGGCCACCTTCTTGGCGTTTTGCACGAGCCGCAATTCTTCGTCGGTTTCAGTGGAGCCGATTTGACCGCTCTGAATTTCACCCATGAGCGCCAACGCCGCTGGAATCAGACCCAATTGGCCACGTGTGGCACGTTTCACCAACATGCCGGTAATGAGCAGACGGTTGATTTCGTTGGTGCCTTCGAAGAGTCGATTGATGCGCGAATCGCGATACGCGCGCTCCACTGCGTAATCTTGATGAAAGCCATAGCCGCCGTGAATCTGCACGCCTTCGTCGGCCGCGAAATCGAGCACTTCCGAACCATAAACCTTGATCATGGAGCATTCCACGGCGAACTCTTCCACGGCTTTTAGCATGGTTTGTGGGGCCTCGGGCTGCGACCACGAAAAATCGCCTAAGCGGTTTTGGATCTGACCCACCACACGCCAGGCCATGGAATCGGCGGCGTAGATACGGATGGCCATCTCGGCCAGTTTGTGTTGAATAGCTCCGAAATCGGCGATGGCCGAACCAAAGGCTTTGCGATCTTTGGCGTATTTCAAACAGAGAGCCAGAATGCGTTTAGCGCCGGCGGCCGTCAGTGCGCCCAGCTTCAGACGGCCCACGTTTAGAATGTTGAATGCAATGATGTGGCCGCGGCCAATTTCGCCCAGCACATTTTCAACTGGAACTTTGACGTTCTCAAAGTAGACGGCCGTGGTGGAACTGCCTTTGATGCCCATCTTGGCTTCTTCTTTGCCGTTGGTGACACCGCCGAAAGCCCGCTCCACAATAAACGCCGTGAACTTTTCACCGGCGATTTTGGCGAACACAATAAAGATGTCGGCCGCGCCACCGTTGGTGATCCACATCTTCTGGCCATTAAGAACGTAATGCGTGCCGTCGGCGCTTAGATCGGCGCGCGTGCGGGCACCCATGGCATCCGAACCAGCCTGTGGTTCAGTAAGCGCATAGGCCGCCAAAAGTTCGACCTTCGCCAAGCGCGGCAAATACTTCTGCTTCTGCGCCTCGGTGCCGAAATACAGAATGGGCAGCGTGCCAATGCCGGTGTGCGCACCGTGCCAGCCGCCGTAGGAAGGATCTTTGCCGAGCTGTTCCGCCGCAATGAGCGCCGACGCGAGATCCAGTTCCATGCCGCCGAACTTTTCGGGAATGGCGATTCCGGTGAGCCCCAATTCCGCTGATTTACGCAACAGCTTCAGCGTTAAGCCCGGCTCCATGTGCACAATGCCTTCCAGATTGGGCAGTACTTCTTTGTTGAAAAACTCTTCGGCCGTCTTGCCGATGGCCAAATGCTCTTCGCTCAAATCTTCCAAGGTGAAGATGTGTTCCGGCAGCGTTTCTTCAACGAGGAACGCGCCACCAGTGGTCTTGGGCGCTACTGCTTCCGCTGTTGCCATTTGGGGATTCTCTCCTCCGCCTATTCGGACTGCTCGTCGCCCGGCACAAGTATCTTCGCGAAACGCGAACGTAACTCCTCCGGTATCGCAATAGCGCGCTGGGTTTTGCGGTCCATACACACCATCACCACAGCTCCGGTAGCCGCCACTTGCCCCTCTTTCCGGGCATTGAAATCAAAACGCATGGAAGACGCGCCGAGCTTTGTCAAGCATACTTCAATCTCAATCAGATCGTCGTGAAGCAGGGGGAGTTTGATGTCGCACTCAGCGTGGACGCGCGGGAAGTTAAAGGTGCCGCCGGTGTAGCTGATATCGAACAGGCGGAACAGTTCTGTCTCCGCAGCTTCGAAGAATTTGAACAGGGAGGTGTAATGGATGCGCCCGCTGGCGTCCGTATCTACAAAGCGGATGCGGGTTTCATAGAGAAATGGTTGAACCATCTCAAACTAGCTTACCCGCAGCGCAGACTATCGGGCTTTGCGTTGTTCCAGCTTGCGGAGCCACAGCAAATCTTTGATGTGGTCGGAAAGGTCGTAGCTCTTCAAAGTATCGTCATCCAAATGCGCCGCGCCCTGAATCCGTCCCAGGCAATGGGCGGAACCGCAGTGGCAATCGAACGCTTCCGACATTGACCATTCCGTAGAGGGATAGAAGAAGGTGAGTTCGTCGCCTTCGTGAATGGGCGCGACGGCGCGCAGTTGCATGGTCCGCAGATCGAAGAAGACGTTCGGACGGCAATTGTGATTGATATAGAGGAGGAATTCGGGGTCGAGAATGATGTGCCGATCAGCGGCCGCCGTTTGCACAGTGTAGCGATCGGGCTGCGTCATGGTTTGTGAGGAGCCGAACGAGCGAATCACGGCACCGGCCTGGAAATGCGTTTTCGCAAAGAGGGCACGGTGCCCGTCCGGCTGCAATTCATGAATCTCGAAGCGAGGGTCTTCGATATCGATAACAACGAATGAAAGTGTTTCTAAGAAAGGGTTTGTGGCCATACAAATATGGAGGAACGTTAATTAAATCGAGCGTTCTCGATAAGGTTTGTAGGCTCATGATAGCGGGTTTCGCAGGTGCTAGGACAATTACGAATAGGATTTAATCGGGGTTTAATTCACCGTTAATCCGGCAGGAAAGCGTGAACAAGCTTATAGAAGAGTTATTGACTGTCTCGTTAGCCCAGCATGTCTCCACAAGCTCGACAGTCACTCGCCTCGCTGACCACGGCTGCCCAGCGGAGCTAGTACGTTTGACAGTTATCGCTGCGCGCGCTTATATTGGTCACAATGCCGGAACCAGAGCAGTCCATGCCGCTTGGCTCAACCTCGGAAGCCAACCCGCCTCTTACGCAACAACCTGAATACATTCCCGCGCCGGAAGCACTCCAGTTCCGTAAGGCGGAGCACGTTAGTGAGGCACCTACGGGTCCGCCTTGCGTGATTTGTGCCAAACCCATTGGCGACACGTACTTTCATGCCAACGGCAAAACCGTTTGCCCACCGTGCGCGAAAGCGGTAGAAGCGGGTACCAGCGCGCCGCCGCATCAAACCCTTCTCAAGGCTTTCTTTTATGGCTTGGGTGCGGCCATCGTGGGCTCACTGCTTTGGGCCACCATCACCATCGTCACGAATTATCAACTCGCCCTAATCGCCATTCTCATCGGGTTCATGGTGGGCAAATCAGTCCGTTACGCCTCGAAAGGGCTCGGTGGCCGTCCGCAACAAATTTTGGCCGTCGTCCTTACCTATTTCTCCATCACCACCAGCGTCATTCCGGTTGTCATCTATCACCAGATGGAGAAACCTAAGACTGCACAAACCGACCGAGTCACTGCGCAAACCAACCAGCCAAGCGGGCAGAGCAGCAGCCCCGCGTTGACCGAAAGTAAACCGCGGATGTCGCTCGGCGCCGCGTTGCTGATGTTCTTAGGCCTCGCCCTTGCGTCACCCTTCCTGTCACTCAGCGAGGGAGCGGGCGGCATACTCACGTTGGTGATCATCTTCTTTGGCTTGCAACGCGCGTGGCGAATGACGGGCCGCGCGAACGTGGTACTTATGGGACCGTATCAGCAAAGCTCCTAAACTGTGCCTACCGTAGCTCCTACCATCTGTCCAGATTGCCGCCAAACGCTCAGCGGTTCCGAGTTGAGTTGTCCTGCCTGCCACAGTTTGCTCTATGCGGCTGAACTGGAGGATCTGTCCCGCAAAGCGCAAAT